>DBFJJM010000079.1:0-24175 GCA_048393175.1 Candidatus Merdicola sp. | reverse complement strand
AGAATAACCAACTAAAAAAAATTTGAAAACCGAAAAGTCTCATGCTATAATAAGGCAAAGAAAGGATGAAAATATGAAAGAAGAGATGAAAACAAAATTACCAAAAGAACAATTCATTTTCTTTATTTTTATTTTACTTATTTGTATGGTAGCAATTGTAGTAACAGTATATGTGCAATTTTTTAATTCAGAAGAGGATACGCAAGGATATAGTAAAATACCAACTCAGAAAGAAGAAACATTAAAACAACAATTTAATGAGCTATTTCATAATCAATTACAAAAAGATGATACCGATATTTCTCAGTTGAAAAAGAAACAAGAAGATAAAGAAATGATTGTTTCTTCTTATGAGAAAGAAGAAACAAAAGAAAATGTTTATGAACTTTCTGTTAAAATACCACAAATAAATTTACAAGGTGAAAAGATTGAAAAATATAACCGAGAAATCGAAAATATTTTTCAGAAAAAAGCAGAATCTATTTTAGCTTCCCAGACTGCTGATACAATTTATGAAGTGAAGTATGAAGCCTTTCTCTATCAAAATATTTTATCTTTAGTGATTCAGTCTACCTTAAAAGAAGCAAGTAATCCACAAAGAGTCATTTTACAAACGTACCATATTGATTTAAATACGCTGCAAGAAATTAGCATTTATGATGCTATTGCCAAAAAGCAACTAAATCAGGAGGAAGTAGAAAAAAAGATAAAAGAAGAGATTCAGTGGAGAAATCAGCAAGCACAGCAACTAGAACAGATGGGATATACCGTATATAAAAGAGATGAGGCAAGTAATATTTATGCTTTAGAAAATACAGATAATTTTTTCTTTGATAAAGAGGGGAATTTATATATCCTATATGCTTATGGAAATCGTAATTTAACAAGCGAAAAAGATTTAATTATTTTTTGAAAATTAAAAAAACAAAGCGACCAGTTTTGGTCGCTTTTGAAAATAAAAGGGGATGTTTTTTATTTTTAAAGTCAATAATTGGAGTAAGGTATTATTGACTTCTTCTATACTATACTAATCCTTTTTGTCTATTTTGTGAACACATGGTGATTTGTTTGAAAAGAAAGTCTTAATAAATTCTGAAGGGGTTAAGGTTGTTCTTGCAGGGTTACTTTTACCACCGTTTCTTTTCCATTACGATTTAGTTTTAGTGTTATTTGGTCTCCTATTTGATGACTATTTTTTATTTCATTTAATTCATCCATTTTTGTAATGTCTTTATCATCAGCTGAAAGAATAACGTCTCCTACTTGAATACCTGCTTTTTCTGCAGCAGAAAAAGTTTCTACTGATTTGACATATACGCCTGGTACTAAGTTATTTGCTTTTGCTGTTTTTTCATCTAAGTCAATTCCTGAAATACCAATATATGGTCTTTTTACTTTTTGATATTGTACTAATTGTTCATAAATTGTGGTAGTAGAATTAATTGGAATAGCAAATCCCATTCCTTCTATTCCTGTTCCATTTAATTTTAACGTATTGACACCAATTACCTCTCCTTTACTGTTAACCAGTGCTCCGCCACTATTTCCTGAGTTAATAGCAGCATCTGTTTGAATAAGGGTATAGGTTTTTCCATCTGAATCAGTTACTTGGCGGTTAATTGCACTAATAATACCACTAGTAACACTACTTTGCATTCCTAAGGGATTACCAATTGCCATCGAAAATTCTCCTACCTGTACACTACTAGAATCTCCTATTTCGGCTTTGGTTAAACCGGTTTTTTCGATTTTAATAACAGCAAGGTCTGTTTGAGAGTCTGTTCCGATAATTCTAGCAGGGTAAGGATTAGAATCATTGTATAAATAAACCATAATATTATTTGCTTCCGATACTTCATAATAGGAATTGGCATCATTTGAATTCACAACATGGTTATTGGTTAAAATGTAACCGTCTTCGCTCATAATGATACCAGAACCTTCTGCAGAAGCAGAAGCACCCCTTCCAAACATAGAATTAACGGTATATTCTACTTTAATTCCCACAATAGAAGGTAATACTTTTTGGGCTACATTTATTGCTGTATCAGAATAGTTAGCAAGAGAAACTAAATTAGTATTGGTATTGGTTGTGTGTTCTGAAGTACTAGGCATAGTAGAAGTTTCATGACTAGAATTAGCTAAAATAGAATCACGAATGCCTGGAATACCAAAACAGATTCCTACGACTAATAAAGAACCAATTGCACCAGAACAAAAGGGAATCATAATCGATTTCCAAAAAGGGTTTGTATTTTGGGATTTAACAGCTGTATATTTTGGCGTTTTAGTATTTTCTATTATTGTTTGTTTTTTCTCTTTTTCTTCCATAAATTTTCCTCCTAAATAATTTTTTTACTATTCATAGAATACACAAATTTTGTGAAAAAAATGTGAAAGCTTTGCGTTATTTGTATAAATCTTTTTTTTGACTTGTATTTAGTATAACATAATTATATAATAAAAACAGTAAAAAAAGGGAGGAAAAAAATGGGCAAACAGGAAAAAGGTCTTACAATGGTTTCATTAGTAGTTATGTTGTTAGTCATTGCTATTATTTCGGCTGTTACTATTTATTATGGAACAGGAATCATTCGTTCTGCTAAATTAGAATCGTTAAAAACAGATATGTTGTTAATTCAAGCAAAAATAAGAACAGTAGAAGAACAGGCCAATTTTGAAGGAACAGGTAATTTAAGAGGGACTGTGTTAGAAGATACGAATGTTCTTTCTAAATTAGGACTAACAAAAAATGATAAAATAAAACTTCTTTCACGAGATGACCTAAATGACTTAGGATTAAGTAAAGTAGATACAGAAGATAGAAATTTTGTAGTAGATTATGCTAATTCAGAAGTGTATTTAGTAGAAGGATTTGAATATAAAGATAAAGCAGGAAATCAGCAAGTAAAGTATAAATTATCCGAGATTGAGAATCTTTCATTATAAAATAAGAAGTAGAGGGAAAACTATGAGGGAAAAAGAACAAACAAGACTACAAGAATTAAAAAAAATAGAAGAAGATTTATATCATCAAGGGAAAAAATATATTTGTGGAATCGATGAAGCGGGAAGAGGACCACTTGCCGGACCAGTAGTGGTAGCTAGTGTGATTATGCCGCAAGATTCAATGATAGAAGGAGTAAATGACTCAAAAAAGGTTTCAGAAAAAAAGCGAGAAGTATTATATGACCAAATTCAGAAGCAAGCTGTTAGTGTTTCAGTTGGTATCATAGACCAAAAACGTATTGATGAAATCAATATTTTAAATGCTACAAAAGAAGGTTTAACAAGAAGTATTCAAGAGTTAAGCATAAAACCAGACTTGATTTTAGTAGATGCTTTAACCCATATAGATACTTGTGGTATTTACTATCAATCGATTATTAAGGGAGATGCAAAATGTTATAGTATTGCTGCTGCTTCTATTATTGCAAAAGTAACAAGAGACCGTATTATGAGGCAATGGGATGAAATTTATCCACAATATGGATTTGCTAAGCATAAAGGATATGGTACTGCAAACCATATTATGGCGATTAAAGAATATGGATTATGCCCAATTCACCGAATTAGTTTTACCAAGAATTTTATAAACTAGGAGGAACCACATGAAAAAAATGAATCATTATGTAAAGTATTTCTTAATGGCAATGGGTGTTGTTATGATAGTAATTGTACTTACTATTTTAATTTCTGTTATCATTCATTTTGTAAAATAGAAAAAATTGAAAGTTTATGTTAATTATGGTATAATTAACCATATAAACTATTTTAGAAGGTGAAATCATGGACTATATCAAAATTAAACGGAATGGATATGTTCGATATTTATTTGAATTTGAGGAAGGAGAAGTATCTATTGGAGCTAACAAAATAGGGTATCTTACTATAAAGTGGAAAGGAGAACCTACTGTTTTAGAAATGATAAACGCATTTCGAGAAGTGACAAAAATTTTCTGGGAAAGAGGCATTTTCCCAGAAACGAGAGTTCCAAAAGGAAATCGAACGTTTCAAATGATAGTAAGGCAGAGTGGTTATCGCCGAGTTGGGATTACACAAGATGTTCCGTTTGAATTATGGACCAGAAAACCAACGAAATAGTCCCGACTTGTACAACGGGATCAAAAAATAGAATGGTAGAAAAAGTCTATCATTCTATTTTTCTATCTGCTTTTCCTCCACATATTTTTTCGTATTCTTTGCACTTTATTTTATACTCCATTTGTTGTGCTAAATAACGGTAATACATATAACCTTGCTCATATTGCATCATGGGGTTAAAAAAAGGGTCTTGTTCTGTATTCATATCAAAAGGAGGATAGCCTAAACCACCATAGCCAGAAAAGTCCATATTTTTATCCATCTTATCACTCTCCTAGTTATATCTTTATGCAAGCATTTGTAATTTATGAAACAGAAGAAGTGTTTTTCTTAACTTTCTTTTTCTTTCGTAGTTTTAAGAAAGAAAAACAAAAACAAGCAAATAGAATAGTTAGCATAAAGTAACTAGGAGAAGAAGGTAAAACAGTAGGTGTTTGATTTGAAAAAGTAGGAACTAAGTCTAAACTTAAAAAGGGAAAAAGGGAAAAGGCAAGAAAAGTATAAAAAGCAGCAAACAGACCTTGCAAGAATTTTCCTAAAAAATAGGGAAAAATAGAAATATCTGTTTTGGCAATAATACTAAAGACTTGTAATAACACAGAAATACCTCCAAACCCTAATAGAAAAGAACACAAGATAATGTTAACAGATAAAGAAGGATACGAAATACTAGCGATTTGTTTTACCCCATTGGTTAATTCTAGAAAACCAGTAAGAAGTGGTTGTATAAAGTTAGCAGGAATGTGGAAAATGTGAAAAAAAGGAGCAAGTAATCCACTAAAAACAGAAAGAATATGGCTTTGTTTTAAAATAGATAAAATAACAGAAAATAGCACAACAAATCCACCAATCATAACAATGGTAGAAATAGAATGCATAATACTGTTTCCTAAAATTTCGCCTAAATCAGAAAAAGAAGTAGAAGAAGCTAAAGAAGAAGTAGTTTTAGAAGAAATGGAAGTAGGCTTTGACACCTTATTTCGTTTCCAAAAGCGAAATAGAAAGCCAACAGTAAAACAAGCTAAAATGTGAGTGACTAGTAAAACAATTCCTGTTGTAGTATCACAAAAAAGGCTAATTCCTACTGTTCCCAAAATAAAAAGGGGACCAGAATTATTGGTAAAAGCCAAAAGGCGTTCTGCTTCTTCTTTAGTACAAATATTTTGACTGCGAAATTGAGAGGCAATTTTGGCTCCTACTGGATAACCACTAATTATTCCCATAAGAAGAGCAAAGCTTCCTTCGCCTGGTACATTAAAAATAGGTCGCATGATGTTACGAAAACATTTTCCTAGCATGGAAATAAAATTGGTATGGCTTAATAATTCAGTAGCAACAAAAAAAGGAAAAAGGGCAGGTACAACAGAGTTTACCCATAGAGTAAGTCCTTCTTTGGCAGCGGTTAAATTACTTTTTGAAAAAAGAAGTAGGCACAGAGTAAAAAGAAAAAAGAGTATAGGCAAAAAGTTACGCTTGATTGATTTAAAAGGAATAATGAAAAAGTTCATTTTTTTCATAACAAGACTCCATTCTTAAGACAAATTTTTTAGTAAAAAAGAAATTCTCTTTAATATATATTTAAAAATCTCATAAAATAGTATATAATAGCGAGAAGAAAAAGGAGATTTGGCATGAATCAATTACTAGAGGATTTAGGGAACCTTCCTAAATTTCAAGATTATCTCTGCATGTTAGAGAAAAACGAAGGTCCGGTTATCTTATCGGGTCTAATTGATGTCGCAAAATTACAAGCTATCATGAATACCTCTGAAAGATTAAAAAAGCCTGTTTGCATTGTGACATATAACGAGATACAGGCAAGAAAATTAGTAGAAGATTTCCGCTTTTTTACAAAAGATGTTTTCTATTTTCCAAAACGAGAAATTGTAACATACGATTATTTAGCAGAAAGCCAAGATTTGTTATACGAGAGAATGGAAGTACTACGAAAAATGGAAGAAAAGAGGCATTTTACTGTTGTTACAACAATAGAGGCTTTAATGCAACCTATGCTACCCAAAGAGGTTTTGTTTCAAAATAAAATTACATTAAAGGTGGCAGATAGCTATTGTGTAGATAAGTTAAAAGAAAAGTTAGTACAACTTGGTTATCAAAGAAGTGAATTAATAGATGGAAAAGGACAATTTTCTTCGCGAGGAGGAATAATAGATGTTTCTCTTACAGAAGAAGAAGGTGTTCGTATTGAGTTTTGGGGTGATGAAATTGACTCGATTCGAATCTTTCGCATTAGTACCCAAAGGTCGACTAAAATGGAAGAAAAAATAACTCTTTTTCCCGTTCATGAATTTGTTTTAGAAGCCTCTTTAGAAGATATCGTAAAAAGAATAGAAAAGATAACTAAATACGTTACACAGGAGCAACAAAAACAAAGTAAGGAGGATATTTCCCTTATTTTATCCGGTGACTATATTAGTAAAGTAGATAAATATTTTTCTGCTTTTTACTCAGATATTTATAGTTTTGTAGAATATTTTTCGAAACATAGTATTTTCTTTTTAGAAGAGAATACAAAGTTAAGAGCAAGAGCTCAAAATATACAAAAAGATATTCAAACAATACAAAAAACTTTAGTAGAAAAACAAAAGTGGGTTCCTAAAAGTTTAGAAAAAATGTATTCGTATGAACAAATTTTAGAAAAGATATCAATTTTTAAAAGAGTTCATTTAGAGAATCAAGATTTTAGTATAGGGATACAAGGCAATTGCTATTCTTTTCATTTTCGAGAAGTACACTATTATCCTTCTTCCTTAGAAGTATTTTTACAAGATTTAAAACAAACCAAAAAAACAGTAGTTGTTTTAGTAGATTCTACTTCTAAAATGGAAAAACTAAAACATCTGTTAGAAGAAAACCAAAATCTATTTGAAAAAAAGGGACAGGTTTTCTTAATGGTAGGAAAATTATCGAGTGGATGGGAAAATTATGATACTAATCTTTTGGTGATTTCAGCAAACGATTTAATAGAAGGGGAAAAGAAAAAAAGAAGAAAACAAAATAGCATCTTTAAAGAAGGACAAAGAGTTGTTTTCGATGATTTGAAAATAGGAGATTTTGTAGTTCATAAGACACATGGAATTGGTCAATATATTGGGGTAAATACCATAAAAGCAGATGGTATTACAAAAGATTACATTAAAATTCGTTACAAGGGTGAAGATGTTTTATATATTCCTACCAATCAATTAGATAGTATTCGAAAATACGTAGGAGGGGGAGAATCGGTTCCTAAAATTAACAAGTTAGGAAGTAAAGAATGGGAAAACACCAAAGCACGTGTAAAGAAGAATTTACGAGAAGTAGCAAGAGAATTAATAGAGCTTTATGCCAAAAGGCAAAAGATAAAAGGCTATGCGTTTTCTCCAGATACTCCTTGGCAGAACCAATTTGAGGAACGTTTTCCTTATCAAGAAACAGATGACCAATTACGTTGCATTCAAGAAGTGAAAAAAGATATGGAAAGTCCAAAACCAATGGACAGACTACTATGTGGGGATGTAGGATATGGAAAAACAGAAGTGGCTATTCGAGCAGCGTTTAAAGCAGTTATGGACCAAAAGCAAGTAGCCTATCTTGTTCCTACTACTGTTTTAGCAGACCAGCAATATCAAGAATTCAAACAAAGAATGGAGTCTTTTGCGATTAAAGTAGAAGTACTAAATCGTTTTCGAACCAAAAAAGAGCAACAAGAAATTGTTCGTAAGCTAAAACTTGGGCAAATAGATGTCGTAATTGGAACGCACCGATTACTAAGTAAAGATGTTTCTTTTCAAAATTTAGGACTCCTTATTATTGATGAAGAACATCGTTTTGGCGTAAAAGATAAAGAGACGATTAAACAATATAAAAATAATGTAGATGTATTAGCCATGACAGCTACTCCGATTCCTCGTACGTTACATATGTCGATTGTAGGAATTCGTGATATGTCGGTTATTTATGAACCCCCACAAAATCGAAAACCAGTCCAAACCTATGTATTAGAATATGATGAAGAAGTAGTAAAAGAAGCTATTACCAAAGAATTAGAAAGAGGAGGGCAAGTTTTTTATTTATACAATCGAGTAGAAGCAATTGAAAAAAAGGCATCCAAACTTCTTTCTCTTGTGCCAGAAGCAAAGGTCTCTTTTGCTCATGGAAAAATGTCTGGTCATGAAATAGAAGAAATCATGGAAGACTTTGTGAAAGGAAATACTAATTTATTAGTTTGTACTACTATTTTAGAATCTGGAATTGATATTCCGAATGCGAATACCATTATTGTAGAAAATGCAGATAGATTAGGGCTAGCACAACTTTATCAGATACGTGGAAGAGTAGGAAGAGCAAGTAAACAAGCCTATGCCTATATTACGTATAAACGAGATAAATTACTCTCTGAGGTAGCAGATAAAAGGCTAAAAGCAATGAAAGAATTTACAGAGTTTGGTTCTGGATTTAAAATTGCTATGCGTGACCTAGAGATAAGAGGAGCAGGAAGTATGTTAGGAGAAATACAACATGGTCACATGGAGCAAGTTGGATATGATACGTATTGCCAGTTATTAAATGAAGTGATTCAAGAAATGAAAGGAATTGAACTTCAAGAAGAGGTAGATATACAAATTGACTTAAATGTTTCTAGCTATATTCCAGATAGTTATATCTCTTCTTCTGGACAAAAGATTGAGATTTATCAAAATATTGCTCTTTGTCGTACAGAAGAAGAAATTAAAGATGTGATGGATGAAATGATTGACCGCTATGGCGATATGCCAAAGGAATTAGAAAATTTAACTCAAATTGCTCGTATTAAGAATATAGCAAGACAAGCATTTGTCACAAAGATTGCACAAAAGACAAGTGGAATCGTGATTTGGTTTGATTCTATGCGTTTTAATATGGAAAGATTGGATATACTAATTAAAAAATATAAGGAGAAATTAAAATTTTCACCAGGAAAAGAGCCATATTTAACCTATAAAATTAAACCAGAATCAGAAAAACAGCTCTTAAAAGAATTAGAAGAATTATTAACAAGCTGGATAGGGGAAAAGAGGGAAGAAAATGCAAGTAATTCATAGTAAAGAAAATGAAACAATAAAGCGAATTAAGAAATTAAAGGAGAAAAAGTACCGTGACCTTTGGAACCACTTTTTAATAGAAGGGGTAAAATTAATTAAAGAAGCAATTCAAGAAAAAGTAACGATTCGTGAAATTGTAGTCTGTGAAGAATGTATGCAAGATGGTACATTGCAACAGGATTTTTTGTACGAGATTGCAAAATATGAATGTATTTATGTCTCTAAGCCAGTTTTTAGTACTTTAACAGAGGTAACAACTCCGCAAGGTATTTTAGCTGTAGTGGAAAAACCAAATCAATCCCAAATTGATTATCAAGAAGAGCTTGTTTTAGCATTAGATGGAGTACAAGACCCGGGAAATTTAGGAACAATTTTACGAACAGCAGATAGTACAAATGTAAAACAAATTCTTCTTTCCAAACAAACAGTAGACCCATATAGCTCAAAAGTAGTACGTTCTACTATGGGAGCGATTTTTCGTGTGAATCTTGTTTTATGCAATTCATTACAAGACGCTCTAAAGGAAATGAAACAACATCATTTTCAGATTGTAACGACTTGTTTAGAAGCAACCAAAACAATTTATGATATGCATTTTGATAAAAAGGTAATTGTAATGGGAAATGAAGCAAATGGGGTATCAGAAGAAATTCTAAAACGATCAGATGAGAAAGTAATTATTCCTATGCTTGGAAAAACAGAAAGTTTAAATGTTTCCGTTGCTACTGCTGTTATCCTATATGAAGCAGTAAGAAAAAAACTGGGAAAAGATAATTAATCTCAAACTTTACATTGACAAAAGAAAAATAGAAAAGATATAATGAAGCAAAAGAACGAAAGAAAAGAAGTAAGAAAATGAAAAGAGACGAAAAAGCAATTACATTAATTGCATTAGTGGTAACCATTATTGTCCTTCTTATTCTAGCAGGTGTGACCATAGCTATGGTGTTAGGACAAGATGGGATTTTCAAAAAAGCACAAACGGCGGAAGAAAGAACAGATGAAACGCAGGAGATAGAGCAAGTAAGAGTAGCTGTATTAGAAGCAAAAACAAATTATATAACTGGAGACAAGAGTAAAAACTTTATATTTTATAATTGTAGCAATTTAACAAATTTAGACGTAAGTAAATTTAATACATCAAATGTAACTAATATGAGTTTTATGTTTGGAATTAGGTGTCCTATTATAGTAGGTGCAAACTGGACATTAACAGAAAGTGATGCCAACTATTCTGGAACGTTTCAGCATGTATAATAGGAGAAGAAATTTAAGCCATTATCTTTATTTTTTAGATAATGGCTTTTTGCTATTTATTTTCTTTTTCAATGTGAGTTAAATAATGAATGATTTTAGGGTATATGTCTACTGCATGTTCTTTCCAGTTTTCTACTATTTCTTTTGCTTTTTCACGAGAACCTGCAAATGTTTTTATTTCAAAAGTGGTTTCTCCATTTTCAAAGATTTTGCATTTTACAATATATTCTTTTTCATTTTTAGGAGTATATTCTGCAGAAACAGAAACTTCATTTTCAATAATGTCTAATTCGTTTTGAAAATTACTATCTACTTTTAATTTTAAGATACCGGGAATCATATCTCCTGTTAGTCTTAGTGCTTCAATTCCTTCTGGAGTGATTTCATATAATTTGGTCTCTTCTTTTTGATAGCTACGAATATATTTTGTTTCTAAAAGGTCTAATAAAAATTGCTGAAAATAGAAATAATTAATATCTGTAACAGATAAAACTAATTTTAAAAATTCTTCATTGCTAATTGCCTTATTTGTTTTATATAAAATATATAAGATAAGAACTTTATATTCCGCTAACGTATCTTTATCACTTGATAATTTCATCAGTAGCTCACTCCTAGTAAAAATATTCTTAAATCTTTTGTATTATAGCATATTATTTGACAAAATACTATGGTATAATATAAATTATAAGAAAGGCAACAGTAAAGTGAGGAAAGAATGGAAAATTGGTATGAAATCTTAGAAGTAAGTGAAAAAGCCTCCTCAGAAGTGATTGAAAAAGCCTATAAAGTGCTTGCTAAAAAATATCATCCTGACTTACAACAAAGTATGGAAGAGAAAAAACAAGCAGAAGAAAAAATGAAACAAATTAATGAGGCTTACGAAATTTTAAGTAATGAGGAAAAGCGAAAAGAGTTTGATAATAAACTTCTAGTACAAAGACAAATAGAAGAGCAAGAAAAAACTCGAAAACAGGGTTTTTCTTCTCCTGTTACTTCGAAAAGTTCGCAAACAGAAAATAAGGTAGAACCGGTTTATGAGAACCCTGTAGTTCACTATACAGTGAGACCAGAAACCAAAGAGGAAGCAAAACAGAGACGTAAACAACAAGAAAAAGCCAAAAGGGAATATAGAAAAGAATATCATAAACAAGTAAGAAAAGCCAAATGGGTTCAAAAATTAAAAAAGATAAGAGATTTAGCGATTTTAGTTTTGGTCATTTTAGTGGTTTGTTTTACTCTTTGGAAAATACCGGCTACACATAATTTATTAGTAAGCTTGTACGAAAATAATAAAATTATAAAACTAATAGTAGACATTTTTTTAAGTTTATTTCATTTAAATTAAAAGACCTTCTTAGATAACAATTTTATCAAGAAGGTTTTTTTACTGCTCTAATAAAGAAAGTATTTCATTTATCTCTATTTCTAATACAATACAAAATGCGATTAATTCGAAATCTTTTAAAGACATTTTTTGTTTTTCAATTTTGTAAATTTCATCTCTTGTGAAATTAACCCCTAGTAATTCTAATTTTTCACATAATTTTGTTTTGGTATAATGTTTCTTAAGGCGATGTTTTTCAATTAGTTTACCACATATGTTTGGTTTATCATTATATTTTTTCATACTTTGCCTCACAATATATTTTTTTATTGTAATACAATTATTGTTAAGCAATGAGTATACATTATACTTGTTTGCAAAAAAAAGAAACAGTTTTTCAAAAGAAAGCATTTTCAATTAAAAATTTGAATCGATTGATGTTTAATTCTAGAACAATACACATTGCAATTAATTCAGAATCTTTATGAATAATTGATTTTTTTCAATGCGATAAATTTCGGTTCGGTCAAAATTTACTCCTGGTAGTTGTAATTTACGACAAAACATTTCTTTGGAATAATGTTTTTCCTCTCTTGCTTGCTTTAAAATATTCCCACACACATTTTTCATTTCATTAAATCGTTTCATAGGATACCTCGAGATTTTTCTTAATTGTAGTATAAAATTTGTGTTATACTGAGTATAGATTATACTCACCTTAAAAAGAGCGAAAAAAGAAAGGAGGAGAAGACAATTTAGGAAGTCAGGAAGAAAAAAGTTACATACATGAAGCACTTTATTATAAAAATAATATTAGAAAAGAACAGAAAAAAATTACACAAAATGATTTTAAAAGAAGTAGATTATTTACGATTCTAAGACAAAGTCAAAAGTTAGATAAATATATTAATAAATGTATGTAATAAAAAAAGTAGTAAAAAATGAAGGAATAATAGAGCAAAAGAAGTGCGCTATAGAGCTTGCTTCTTTCTTAAAGAAAAACTTTTTAAAAGGATTGTATAATTTGAAAACAATGGTATATAATCTAGTTAAATAAAAAATAAAGGAGTGGTTTTATGGATAGAAAGATAAAAGTTGTACAATATGGAACAGGAAAAATGGCAAGAGTAACGATGCGTTATGTATTAGAGCATGGAGCAGAAGTAGTAGGTGCGATAGATGTAAACCCTGATGTAATTGGAAAAGATATTGGTGAAATCATGCAAACAAATGCACTAGGAATTACGGTGACAAGTGTTAACCAAGCAGAAGAAATGCTAAGACAAGTAAAACCAGATATTTGTATCATTGAAACAATGAGCTTAATGAGTGATGTAGAAGAAGCCTTTGTTTTGTGTGCGAAACTTGGAATTAATGCAATTAGTACTTGTGAAGAAGCTTTCTTTCCGTGGAATTCTAATCCTAATATAACAAGACAGATTGATGAATTAGCAAAAAAGAATAATTGTACAATTACGGGAAGTGGCTATCAAGATATTTATTGGGGGCAACTAATTAGTTCTATTGCTGGTTCTACTAACAAGATTACTAAAATTAAAGGAAGCTCTAGCTATAATGTAGAAGATTATGGAATTGCTCTTGCTAAAGTACATGGGGCAGGTTTAGATTTAGAGACGTTTGAAAAAGAAATTGCTTCAGCAGATGCCATTTCCAAAGAAGAAAGACAAAAGTTAATTGAAGAAGGAAATTTTGCTCCATCGTATATGTGGAATGTAAATGGGTGGTTATGTGCTAAATTAGGATTGACGGTCACTTCCCAAACACAAAAATGTGTACCACAAACTTACTCTGAAGATATTTATTCCTCTACATTAGATATGACAGTTAAAGCAGGAAATGCAACAGGAATGAGTGCTGTTGTAACAACTTATACAGAAGAGGGAATTACACTTGAAACAGAATGTGTTGGTAAAGTATACTCGAAAGAAGATTATGATAAAAATGAGTGGACGATAGAAGGGGAGCCAAATACTTCTATTGTAGTAGCAAGACCAGATACGGTAGCCTTAACGTGTGCAAGTGTGGTAAATCGTATTCCAGATGTCATAAATGCAAGACCAGGATATGTAACAACAAATGAATTAGGAGAATTAAATTATCGTGTAAAACCACTAAATGAATATGTGCAATAAAAAAGAAGAATAAAGAGTATATAATTTAAGGAAAACAAAAATGGATAAAGTAAAGAAGTCTTTACATAAAGAAGACTTCTTTTACGTTTTAAAATAAAAACTTACTAAGCATAAAAAAAGAGCCCCGAAGGGCACTAGGGAGGATGATTTACAATTTCAGCACCGTTAAGGTAGCGGAGTATCAAATCAATTTCTTTTTTTCTTCTACTGTAGGCAGGAAAGTCAGAGCATGACTTAGGCACCCGTCCTCTGTTGCATGCTTTAAGAGTCGCATTATAGGAAGGACATAAAAAGCAGGCTACACGGTTTTAGGATGAAATGTTTTGATTTGACATGATGCTGAGCCTCCTAATTTTGAGGAAAATAAGTTTCCCCATATTTTGTACAAAAGTACATCTTTAGTATAACATATGGTAACATAAAGTGCAAGAAACTTACTGTATAAGAAAATAGAAAATTGACAATGATAGGATAAAGAGATATAATACCAAACTGGTAAAACAGAAAGGATGAGATTTGTATGGTAGAAAAAAGAAAAATTGTATTAGTTGGAACAGGTTTTGTAGGAATGAGTATGGCATACTCTTTATTAAATCAGGGTGGAGTAAATGAGCTTGTTTTAATTGATGTGTTAAAAGAAAAGGCAGTTGGAGAAGCAATGGATTTAGCACATGGTATTCCTTGTGCTCCTAGCAGAATGACGATTAAGGCAGGAGATTATGAGGAATGTAGGGATGCTAATATTGTTGTTATTACAGCAGGACTAGCACAAAAACCAGGACAAACTAGATTAGATTTAGCTGCTCAAAATGCTAGAATTATAAAAGAGATTACACAAAATGTAGTAAAAAGTGGATTTAAAGGAATTTTCTTAATGGCAACGAATCCAGTAGATTTAATGACATATGTAGTAAAAAAAGTATCCGGTTTTCCTGCTTCTAAAGTCATTGGTTCAGGAACAGTACTAGATACTGCTAGACTTCGTTATTTATTAGGAGAATACTTACATGTTTCTAGTAAAAATATTCATGCTTACATTATGGGAGAACATGGAGATTCTTCTTTTGTTCCATGGTCTAGAGCGTATGTGGGATGTAAAAAAATGATTGATATTATGGAAGATAATCACCATCCTGTTTCGGATTTAGAGAAAATTTATACCAAAGTACAACAAGCAGCCTATGAAATTATCAATCGTAAAAAAGCTACTTATTATGGAATTGGATTAGGTTTAACCAAAATTATTAAAGCGATTTTAAATGATGAAAATGAAATTCAAACCGTTTCTACTTATTTAGAAGGACAATATGGAAAACAAGGTATTTATATTGGGGTGCCAACCATTTTAAATAGTCAAGGAGCAAGAGAAATATTACAGCTAAAATTGTCTGAAGAAGAAAACCAAAAGTTCAAGCATAGTTGTGAAATTATTGAAGAGATGAAACAAGAGATAGATAAAGTACTTTCAGAATAGAAAAAGGATAGAAAGAAAGGGAAAATACAAAAAAACTGTATTTTCTCTTTTCTTTTTGACATTTTTTCTATATAATGTAAATAAAGAAAAAGAAGAGGAGAATACATAGAAATGATAGATGCAATAAAACAAGATGCAGACAAAATTTTTATTGCCCTTGATACAGAAACAACAGGACTTTCTCCTGTTTATAACGAACTGATTGAAGTAAGTGCAATTAAATATAAAGGAAAAGAAAAGCTAAATCGTTTTTCTACTTTAATTAAACCAAAAAAAGAGATTCCTTATCGAATTACACAAATAACAGGAATCACAAATGAAATGGTGAAAAATGCTCCAACGATTGAAATGGTTATGCCAAATCTAATTGAGTTTATACAAGAATACCCTATTGTAGCACATAATGCTTCTTTTGATATGGGATTTTTACAAATAAATTCCAATTATCATTTTAAGAAAAATAGGGTAATTGATACGGTACGATTAAGTAGAAGAATGCATCCAGAACTTCCTAATCATAAATTAGGAACAGTAGCTAGATATATTGGAATTACAGAAGAAGGATACCATAGAGCAGAATTTGATTGTGAATGTTGTGCTCAGATTTATATGAAGTATTTGGGGATTGGATAACATGAAACATAGAAAGTTAGAAATAGAGCAAGAAGTGAAGGTAAATGTAAAAGGAGTAGAAAGATTTAATCATGCTTTAAAGGTATTATTTCGTATTATGATGACTCCTTTTGTTTTGATAACCATTGTAACAATTGCACTTGTCTGCCTTTTTTTTGCGATATTTGTTCAATCTTATGGACCAAGAGATTTTAGGCAATATTTAAGTGATATTTATCGTGGGCAAAAGTTTTCAGTTGTAGAAAAGCAAGTCGATAATAGAGATAATGGCATCTACAAAATGAAAGCAAAAAAGTACCCAGAAATTGTCTTTAACTTATATTATGAATATCGTACTATAATTGAGGATTATTCTTCTCAAAGACTCAAATATCATATAGAACATTGTCCGAATCGAGAATGGATAAATAGGTTAACAATCGACGAATCAGAAGAAGAAAAAATGGGAGTTAAGTTTTTAAAATATGATGTATGGATTGACATTTCTTCTTATGAAGAAATAGAACATGCAGTAAGTCTTGCTTATGATATTACTCGTTATTTAAGACAGCAAGATGAAACGATGTATGAAATGATTATGCTTCGCTATCCTCCCTATTATTATGCTATTCGAGCAGAAGAAATAAGAAGTTATGAAGAGGTATTAGAGGAAGCGAAATATTGTTATTTTGAGGCGAATAAGGAACAACAAAGCTCTTTTTCTGAAAAAGAGAAAAAAGAAGGCGAAACTATTTGGAAACCAGAACGACTACAAGTTATCTTAAATGGAAAAAAGCAAGGAGAAAAAGAAATTCAAATTACAGCGGATTATCAGCTAGGAGAAAAAACATATTATATTACTCCGATATCTCAGTTTGCTAAATTAGTAGATAGTATTCATATTATAGAAGAAAAACAAGGCGTGGTTAAAAAGATTGAATATCAAAATAAGCAGTATGAGTTTTCTACTTCTACTACGAAAGAAGAAGGAAACATGATTCCTTATACCGGTCCTATTGAAATACTAGAAGAAATTTTTGGAGCAAACATTCATTATGATTATGAAAACGAAATAGTAGAGATTAATATCATTTAGGAGGATAAAAAATGATACGAATGCAAGAATCCGCACAACAAAAAATAAAACAGTTCACAAAAGGTAATTTTTATGTTGTAACCGATTTTGACCGTACTTTAACGAAAGGAAACAGTATGACTTCTTGGTCTATTTTATCAAAGTGTAAGTTACTTCCAAGAGAATATGCACAAGATAGACAAAGATTATATGATTATTATCGTCCCATCGAAATAGATGATACATTAGAAGAATCGGTAAAATGTGAAGAAATGAAGAAATGGTATGAAAAACATATTGACCTTTTTACGAAATATGAGTTAAAAGAAGACTTAGTAAGAAAGGCAGCATTAAACCATCGTATTATGGAATTTCGTACAGGGGCAAAGGAGTTTTTAAGTTACTTGCATCAAAAAGGTATTCCAGTTATCATTATTTCAGCAGGAATTGGTAATTTTATTGAGCAATTTTTAATGGATAATAAGTGTAATTATGACAATATCTATATTAGCTCTAATTGTATTTACTTTACCAATGGTGTAGCAGATGGGATAGAAGGAAATTTAATTCATAGTTTAAATAAAAATGAAGTGTCTTTACCAAAAACAATTCAGAGAACAATAGCCAAAAGACCATATACTCTTTTGTTAGGAGATACCATTGAAGATACCAGAATGGTGCCAGCAAGTAAAAAAGATACTACTTTATATGTTGGCTTCTTGCCAGAGGACCAAAAAGAAAGTAAAACACAATATGAACAAGCATTTGATTTGGTCTGTGAAAAAGATACATCTTATCTAGAGATTATGAAACTTTTGAATTTTAATTAGTATAGGAAAAGAGGAAAAAACAATGGAATTTCGTTATTATCCACAAAGGGTTTGTTCACAAGAAATGATTTTTCAAATAGAGGGAAATGTGATACAAGAGGTTAAAATAATAGGTGGATGTCCTGGAAATACAAAAGCAGTAGCAAAATTAATACAAGGAATGAAAGTACAAGACGTAATTTCCAAATTGAAAGGAATTGATTGTAAACAAAGAGGAACATCATGCCCTGACCAATTAGCAAAAGCATTAGAGGAATATTTAAAAAAAGAGAAAAGAACTTGTAAATAAATAGTGATTTTGATAGAATAAAAAAATAAAAGGGGGAAAAGAAAAATGGAAGAAAAAAGTAACGTAAAACAAAAGAAAGAAAAGAATAGCAAAACAAAGATAATGGTCATTTCTTTAATTATTCTTTTAATAATTGTTGTTATTGCAGTAGCTGGCTATTTTTTATATCGTTTTAAACAAGAATTAACATTAATGAATGAGGCAAGTACGATTGGACAGATGGATGTTTTAGAGCAAACTATTGATATGGACATAAAAACATCTGGTAAGTATGCAAAAGTAGAACAAACGATGAAGCAATATATGAAAGAGGCTTCTGAAAAAATGAAACAATTAAATAGTATTTATTTAGATGAAAGTATTCCACAAGTAATTGGAATCGATAATATAAAACAAGATGGTCCGGAATTTACGGCTACTTTAACAAAATTAGAAGAAACGAAAAAACAAGTTAATGAATTATTAGAACAGATTACTCCCTTGTTAGAAGAAGAAACCGTAATGGGTCGCATTAAACAAGTTCCGGAATTAAATCAGTATTATACTAATTTATACTATAAAATGATTTTTGGAGATGGAAAAACAGTAGAAGAGTTTAAAATAGCAAAAGACCAATTAACAAAAGCAAATGCAAAATATATAGAATTAATTGATTTGATGGAAGAATTACTTACTTTCTTAAAAGACCATAAAGCGAATTGGGAAATACAAAAAAATCAAATTATGTTTGATAAGCAAAGTGTATTAGATACCTATCAAGAAATTGTAGCACGCATTACTAGTTTAGAAGAATAGAAAAAGAATAACACGAAATGAAAGAATTCATTTCGTGTTATTGCAATAGAGAGGATTTTCCTACGGAACTCAAAAAAAGAAGGTTTAAAACGTAAAAAAATAAGCAAAACAGAGGAAAAGTAAGGAAAAAGTAGTAAATAATGTGAAAAAATGAAATAAATAGTAAATAAAGATACAAAATTTTGCATTTTTGTATCTTTTTAAGTATACATAATTTGAAATTGCAAACAATATGTAGTATAATAGAATTTAGTTGTGCATAAAAATGAATAAAGGAGAGTGAAGTTTATTTTAAGGAAGAAAACGAAATATTATACAAAAGAGATGCTAAAAGTAGTAACTATTTTATTGATTGCTTTTGCTATAATCATCGCCATCTTACTTATCAAATATAAACCAGCCTATAAAGTAACGATTGGAAAAATAGAACTTGGCTATATACAAGATAAAAAAGAATTTGCAGAAAAATTACAAATTGCATTAGGAGAAAACAAAGAAGAAAATATTGCTTTTGCGGAGCTTTCAAAAGAGCCACAAATAGAATTTCAATTAGTAAATCAAACAATCCAAACTTCAGAAGAAGAAGTTTTAGAAAAAATACAAGAAGAAGCAGAACCAGTTTATACGATGTATACCATTGCAGTAAATGGAGAAGAAAAAGCAAATGTTGCTTCAGAAGAAGAGGCGGATAATGTTATTGAGAGTTTGCAAACAGAGTATAAAGAAAAAGTAGGAGTAGAGTTAGAAATAAAACAAACCTATTTAAGAGAAAAACCAGAAATTCTTTCGGAAGAAGTAGCTGTAGCAAGCTTAAAAGAAGGGACGATGGAAGCTCTATTAAAGGAAAAACAGGAAGATACGAAACAAGAAAAAATGATTGTAGCGGTAAGACCTGTAACAGGTGGTACCATTACGTCTCGTTATGGAGTACGTAGTAGTATTCGTTCTGGTGCTCATACAGGATTAGACATTGCAAAACCAGCTGGAACACCAATTAAGACATGTAATTCAGGAACGGTAACGTTTGCTGGATATAAAGGTTCCTATGGTTACTTAGTAATTGTTAGTCATGGAAATGGAGTAGAAACATGGTATGGTCATTGTAGTAAATTATATGTGAAAAAAGGAGAATCTGTATCAGCAGGAAAAACAATTGCTGCTGTAGGTTCTACTGGTAACTCGACAGGGCCACACTTACATTTTGAAATTCGAATTGGCGGAAAAACAGTAAATCCACAAAAGTATCTTTAAGAGCAGTAAGAAATAGAAAAAAGACCAAAATATATGCTAAAAGGCAGTATTTTAGGTCTTTTTTGATTTGACAATAGGAAAATTTAGGAATATACTACTAGAAAAATTTTTATTACACAAACCTAGGAGGTTATTATGGCACAGAAAAAAAGAAAAGTAAAAAAATATATTATTCTTTTGATAGTGGTTGTTATTTTAGTAGGATTATGGTTATGGATTAGTAATAATGCCAAAAAAGCAATGAGTACCATTAGCCAGTCTTATGTTGTAGAAAACACAGTCCAAAAAGAAAATCTAGAAATAAAAATTACTGGTAGTGGAGTAGTAGAGCCAAACAGCAAAGTAAATATTTATGCCCCTCTTTCAGGAGAAGTAAAAGTAGCAAATTATGAACAAGGAGATATGGTAAAAAAAGATGCTACTTTATTTAAAATAGGGACAACATCTGTTAAGACACCAGTATCAGGAACGCTCATTACCCAAAATGCACAAAAAGGAGATTATTTACAAGTAAATAATCAATCTTCTGCTATGACGCAGACAGAAATAGAGCCAATTGCAGTTGTAGCTGATATTTCGACAATGAAAGTAGTAATAGAAGTAGATGAATTAGATATTGCTAAAATTACAAAAGGAATGGATGCAATAATTATGTGTGATGCAGTAGCAGATAAAACTTATACCGGAAAAGTAAGTAAAATAGCAGCAGAAGGAAAAAGTACAAATGGTGTAACGACGTATCCTGTTACAATTTTAATAGAAAATCCAGAAGAGCTAAAACTTGGAATGAATGCGGATGTTACTATTTTAGTAGAAAAAAGGGAAAATGTTTTATCGATTCCAATGGATACTATTACAAAGGAAAACAATAAAACATATGTATATATCAAAGAACAAGACCAAGATACAAAGGATAAAAAAGAACAGACTTCCTTTAAAATACCAAATAGTATGGCTGAATTATCTGGATACCGTAAAATAGAAATCGAAATAGGAAAAAATAATAATGACCAAATAGAAGTACTAAGTGGATTAAACGAAGGGGATAAAATTTATTCGATTCGTAATACGAAATCTTTAACTGAATATATGATGAGCCAAAGTACGAATATGCCATAAGGAAAAGGAGTCTATTTATGATTCAATTAAAAGAGATTTATAAAATTTATACTATGGGAGAAGATAACGAAGTTTTTGCCCTAAATGGAGTCAATATTACGATTCAAGAAAAAGAGTTTGTTTCTATTATTGGACCATCAGGTTCAGGAAAATCAACTTTAATGAATATTATAGGATGTTTAGATGTACCAACAAAAGGGAGTTATTTTATAGAGGGAATGAGTACTTCTGATTTATCGGAAAATCAGCTAGCAGAGATTCGTAATCGTAAAATTGGGTTTATCTTTCAAAATTTTAATTTGTTACCTAAGTTAACGGCGATTGAAAATGTCGAACTTCCACTTATTTATATGGGAAAATCAGTAGCAGAAAGAAGAAAATTAGCACAAGAGGCATTAGTAAAAGTAGGACTACAAGAAAGAATGGACCATAAACCAAAAGAGTTATCTGGTGGGCAGCAGCAAAGAGTGGCAATTGCAAGAGCGATTGCAAGTAAACCGCCTGTTATTTTAGCAGATGAGCCAACCGGAAATCTAGATTCCAAATCTGGAACGGAAATTATGGACTTGATTGAAACTTTACATCAGGAAGGAAAGACTATTATCTTAATTACGCATGATAATTATATTGCAGATAAGGCACAAAGAAAAATTCGTATTCAAGATGGAAAAATCATTCAAGATGAGAAAATCGGAAAGAAGGAGCAATAACATGGGAATCATACAAGCCATACGAATGTCTTTTGAAAGCATTTGGTCTAATAAAATGCGTTCCTTTTTAACTACTTTAGGGATTATTATTGGAGTAGCTGCAGTAATTAGTTTAGTTTCTGTAGTAGATAGTGTTACTAATATGATTACAAATACTCTAAAAGAGATGGGAACCAATTCGATTACCGTTATGATAACAGGCAAAGGTACAACAAAAGAACTACAAGTAGAAGAAATGATGCAATTTATAGAAGAAAATCCCAAGCTATATGATGGGATTGCACCCAATCTTTCTGCAAATGTTGTTGCAAAAAATAAAAGTGAAAATGTAGCAACAAAGTTAACAGGGACGACACCTACTTACCAAACGGTAAATAATATTACTCTTTCAGAAGGTAGATTTTTAAATAGTTTTGATATAGAGCAAAGACAAAAAGTGGCAGTAGTGGGAAGCTATGTCAAAAAAGAAATTTTTGGAGACCAACCAATAATAGGAAAACAAATCAAAATAAATGGAGAGGTTTTTGATATTATTGGAGTCGTAGAAGAAAAACAAGGTTCGGTACAAAGTGGAGCAGATGATGTTATTTATCTACCTTATACAACAGCACAAAGATTAGTAAAAGACACTAAGATTTCTACTTATACGATTCAAGGCTCTCATTCTGAAAATATGACACAAGCAAAAGAAAAATTAAGTGTTTTCTTAAAAAAGAAGCTAGGGACAGAAGATGCCTTTATTGCCATTAGCCAAGATGAGATTTTAGGACAAGTAAATACCATTACAGGAACGATGACTACTATGCTTGGAGGGATTGCAGCAATTTCTCTTATTGTAGGAGGAATTGGAATTATGAATATTATGTTAGTTTCTGTTACAGAAAGAACCAAAGAAATTGGTATTCGAAAGGCAATTGGAGCAAAAAGAAGAAATATTCTAATTCAATTTTTAATTGAATCTATTGTACTAAGTTTATTAGGCGGATGTATTGGGATAATGGTAGGATGGTTACTAACCAAAGGAATTGGTGCGATTTTAGAAGTGGAGACAACAGTAAGCTTTGGTATTATTGTTTTTTCAGTTACCTTTTCTATGATAATTGGTGTCTTTTTTGGGCTATACCCTGCTAGCAAAGCATCTAAACTAAATCCAATTGATGCCCTACATTATGAATAAAATTGCTTGATTGTAATATAAATATCATAGGAAATGATGCTAAACAGTTGGAGTTTTACCATTTTGAGAATAGTGAAGTAAGAACTTACAATAATTAGGACAAGAATAAGTCGAAATTTATTTCTATTATTCTATAGTCGTAGTGAGAATTAGTAAGTTTTTATTTTATTATTAAAAAGATTGACTACATATCGATATTTTGATAAAATATGTATATAATATTTTATGGAGGTGTTTATATGCCAATTATTAGACCAAGTTCTGACCTAAGAAATAAGTATAATGAAATTTCTACAATTTGTCATCAAACAAAAAGCCCGGTATATATTACTAAAAATGGTGCGGGAGATTTAGCTGTAATGAGTATTGAATTATATGAACTTTTGACAGATAAATATAGGTTATATAAGGAATTAGAAAAAGGAATAAAATCATTAGAAAATGGTGATGTATATTCATCAAAAGAAGTATATGAAGAATTAGATAAAATATAAAAGGAAGGTTTATCTATGAATCAATATAATATAGAATACTCAAAAGAATCCAAACAAGATTTAATAGAAATAAAAAGATATATAAAAGATAATTTACAAGAACCAGAAACAGCACAAAAATGGATTGCTAAAATAAGACACGAAATAGATGCTTTAAAAAATAATCCTGAGAAATTTTCAATAATAGATGAAGATATAATCAAAAAATTAGAAATAAGAAAATTAATAGTAGATAATTATATTGTATTTTACAGAATAAAAAATAGTAATATACAAATAGTTAGGGTTATGTATGAAAGAAGAAATTGGATTAATTTATTATAAATCTTGTAGCAATGTACATGTAATTATTCCTAAATAAAAAATAATATAAATGTTACAGTTATAATACAGATAGCGTAATTTTTGCGAATACTTTATAAAAAAC
>DBFJJM010000078.1:0-5322 GCA_048393175.1 Candidatus Merdicola sp. | reverse complement strand
TTATAATTCCCTCTAGCTTCATTCCCTCTTTGACTTTTTTCACATTTTCTTCCCACGTTCCTAATAGTTCTTTATACGTAAAAGTAACTTGGTTTTTTTTCTGATTAATTTGTTTTACTTTTACTGGTATTGTTTGTCCTATTTGAAAACGTTCATAGGGAGAGCGAATACGAGAAATGGATATATTTTCAATAGGTAGTAAACCTACAATATGGTTTGGTAATTCTATGAAAGCTCCATAATCCTCAATATTTATGATTCTTCCCTTTGTTATCATATTTGGTTTTAAATAATCCTGTATTTTTCTTCTTTTGTTTTGTGTCATGATTTTCTCCTTTTTCTTTTGTATACTTTGTATTTTTATTTTAAGGATTCCACTTCTTCTTTTGTTAAATATCTCCACTGCCCTATTTTCATATTCTTTACTGAAATATTTCCAATTGCACTTCGGTGAAGGGCAATCACATTTTTTCCAATCGCTTGAAACATTTTTCGAACCTGCCTATTTCTCCCTTCATGTATTATCACCTTTACTCTAGAAATATTTTGCTCCTTTTCTATTTTCATTATTTTTACTTTAGCTGGTTTGGTTTGATAGTCTTCTATGTTTATCCCTTTTTTTAAAGGTTCTAATTCTTCTTCTGAAATACTTCCTTTTATGGTGACTTGATACGTTTTTTCAATTTCATGTTTTGGGTGAGTAACCGTATAGACAAAATTTCCATCATTACTTAAAATAAGTGCTCCTGATGTGTACATATCTAATCTTCCTACTGGAACAACTCTTGTAGAAATATTAGGTAATAAATCAAAAACAGTTTGTCTATCAAATTGTTCTTTTGTTGTTGTAACATATCCGATTGGTTTATTTAATAAGATATAGATTTTGTTTTTTTCTTCTTGTACTCTTCTTCCTTCAAAACAAATCCTATCTTTATTTGGATTTACTTTTTCTCCTAATTTATCTACTATTTTTCCATTTACCATTACTTTTTTTTGCAAAATATATTCTTCGCACTTTCTTCTAGAAGCAATATTACATTGTGCCAAATATTTTTGCAGACGAACCGTTAATTCGTTTTTTCCTTTTTGTTCCACTCCTCTTTTTTCTCCTTTTTAGTATCAAATTTTGTTTTTTTGCGTATGATATATTATGTAAAACTTATTTTGTTTTTCTCCTTCTTTTTATACTGTTTTAAATGGTATAAGAAGTTAATATAGATTTCCAGTACAATTCGTTGTACTGGATTTTTAATTTATAATTTTCTTGGTTCTAATTTTTTTAGAATTGTTTCAAAATATTCTGGTAGAGGAGCTTCTGTCTTCATCCTTTTTTGCATAATGGGATGAGTCCACTCTAAAGTGCAAGCATGTAGCATTTGTCCTTCTATCTGAAATTCATTTTTTCCATTAGAGTAAACTGTATCTCCTATAATAGGATAACCAATACTAGATAAATGAACACGAATTTGATGGGTTCTTCCTGTTTCAATAACAACTTGTAATAATGTATAGTTATCATAACGCTGTAGCACTTCAAAATGTGTAATGGCTTCTTTTCCTTCTTTATCGACTGCCATTTTCTTCCTATCTACTTTACTTCTGGCAATAGGCATTTGAATGGTTGCTTGTTGTTCTTGAATCACTCCTCTTACTAAAGCAAGATATGTTTTTTTCATCTGTCTATTTTTAATTTGCTGTGCTAATCCTTGATGAGCTTTATCTTTCTTAGCTACAATTAACACACCTGATGTATCTTTATCTAATCGGTGAACAATACCTGGTCTAATTTCTCCTCCAATTCCAGATAAGCTTCCTTTGCAATGATTCATTAAAGCATTGACCAAAGTTCCCTCTTCATGGCCATTCGCAGGATGAACTACCATTCCTTTTGCTTTATTAATAACAATGACATCTTGGTCTTCGTACAATACGTTTAGCGGAATATCCTCAGCTTTTAATCCTACTTGTTTTACTTTTTCTTCTTCTATCTCAATTATATCTTCCTTTTTCACTTTAAAAGAAGCCTTTTCTAATTTCCCATTTACCCAAATTTTTTCTTCTTCTAATAGTTTTTGAACACGGGTCCTCGAAAGAGTTTCATCTAATTGACTTAAAATTTTATCTAATCTTTGATTTACTTGTTGCTGTGTTATTTTATATTGTTTCACTTTTCTTTCCCCTTATTTCTGTTTTGTTTTTTCTTCTGATAGGTACTAATTCCTAAAAAGACAAGTAATAGCACTATTCCTACTGCAATATAGCAATCTGCTAAATTAAATTTTGGAAAAGGAAAAATAGGTGTTATATCAATAAAGTCTACTACATATCCTCTTACCACTCTATCTATTAAATTTCCTATTCCTCCTGCCATAATGAGCAAAAGAGAATAGACTGTTCTTTTTTCTAATTCGTCTTTTTGAATTATTAAGAAACGTAAGATAATACCAATCACTACAATATTCGTAAGAATAAATGTCATGGTACTATTTTGTCCTACTCCAAACGCACCTCCTCGATTTTCCACTAATGTAATATTGAGTATTCCTGGTAAAAGTGTTCCTTGTTGATAAGTTGCTATTATTTTTAGTATTTGGTCTAATATAATTAAGCCTATTACAAAAATAACAAAGATATAGTTCTTCTTTTTTTCCAATTTTTTTCTCTCCTTTTATTGGATTTTAGCTAATGGTTTGTCTTTCATAAATAACAAAACTAGTATCAGAATAGAGCTCTTTGTAATTTCTATCTCTGGATAAAAACATATTTAATTTTGCATTTTTATATACGATAACATGGGTAATATCATATTCCTTAAATTTTGTTTCATAATAGGTACTAATATTAGAAATATTTAAAAAATCTTGAAAGATATTTTTGCCTTCATTAAATTCTGGAGTATATAAATCTGCTCTAGAATCGATAAAAACGGGAATTCCTCTGTATAGTAAGTAACTACCATAGTTATATTCGTTATACAAACGTAATTTTCCCAAATCCAAATTTTCTAATATAAACTGGCTTGCTTCTACTGGATAAGTAGTCGTACTAATATATTTTTCTTTTCCTTTTATTCTTGGTCCTATAACACTGTAGCTAATGCTAACTACTAACAGCAAAACAACAGCTTGTCCTGTAATGGTAGTCATTAAATTTATCGCTTTTCTTTGGTCTTTTTGAGCTAAATCATAGCGGTCTAAAAAATAGCAAATAAGACGATTTAATACAAAAACACCTAAAATTAAAAACATCGAAATTTGCCTTCTTGACATAAGACACAAATAGACTAGCCCTGCTACTAAAAATAAATCACTTAATTTTATTTTTACTTTTGTGAATAATAATATTGCAATAAAGACAGCCATAACACATAAAATATCTTTTTGGTTATATAAAGTAAGTGGTAGATGTTCATTGATATTTTGTGTAGTATTCCCTTGCATTGTTCTAGCTAAATAGGTATATGGTGTATCTCCTAAAGGTGTCATTAGCCCCATTAAAGCACAAAGAAGCAAAACAAGTATAAGCCATTTTACAATTGAATTACGTTTTAGTATCATCCTATAAGGGTCTTTTCTTTTCTCTAATTGATTTTGGTATATCTTCTCTGCTAGTTGGTCGTATTCTATTTTCTTTATCTCATATTGTTTCTTTTTTTCTGTATTTTTCCTTATCTTTATATTTACTTTATACCAAATTTTTTTTATATGATATATTGGTCTACTATCTCGAATAAGAGCACAAAAATATTCTGCAATATAGGGCATAAATAGCACGAAGAAAAACGGCCAAACAGCCACATGTAAGTTAGCAATCAGAAGAGAAATAAGCATAAGTCCTACTGGATAACGTTTCTTTTTTGTCTGTAAAAAACGTTCTATCCAATAAAGGGCGAGCACAAATAGAATAAAAGTAGGAAGCTGTGCTCTCGCTGCAATATAGGATTTCATAAGATACATCACACCTAATGTAAGAACAAAGGACACAAGGGGCCTTTTCGTTGTCTTTTGATTGGTATAATAAAGAACCAGTCCTAACGTACAAGATAAAATAACAGTTGATACATAAATAGCATTCCATCCACCAAACTGATAAATCAAATACATGATGACATCATAAAGCCAATGTGGATAGGTATAACTTAATCCTGCATGCCAAGAAAAAGGGTCTTTTCCATCTACTCCATTTTCCAAAATATGTTCCCCTATTTTTACGGTATAAAATGTATCATTTTGAAGTCCAATGGGAGAAATTCCAATACATAAAATCACAATTGCTACAATGGCTAAAATAGAAAAGCGGATTTTTGTCTTTTCGCTCATTTTTTCTCTCCTCTTTTTTAATGTTCTTATTATATCAAATCCATTTTAAAACATCTAGTAGTTTATCTAAGAATTTACAATTTCTTCTTTTTTATATAAAAAAAGAAGTCTTGGTGACTTCTTTTCTATCCTTATTTTTTGTTTAAATGGCTTCTTTATTTTCTGTTTCCTCTGTTTTTTCTGGTCCTTCCTCATTAATTACTTCCAAACTTCCAATGGAAACTTCATAAGCTATTTTATTTTCTACTGTCCCATCTTCATATTTTTTTTCGTAACTCCTAGATTGTACTCTTCCCGTAATTTTCACCTTTGTTCCTACTTCAATATTTTGACTAAATCTTGCATTTCTACCCCAAGCAATACAAGGAATATAATCACTTTTGTTGTAAGCTCTATTAACAGCAAGTAAAATATCTGCAATCTCTCTTCCAAATGGAGTTTGACGATAAATTGGCTTTTTACAAATGTATCCCATTAATGTTACTTCATTTGAAACATTCTCTTTTAATTCTTCTTCTTGTTGGTCTTGTGTTAATTCTAGTTCTTGTAAAAATTTAATTTCTTTTGCAAAAACAGTAAGAACAAGACGATTTCTTTCATTTTCATAACTATTGTAAGAACGGAATTGACCTTCTACTAATATTTTTTTACCGATTCCTAATTCTTCGTTCATGACCAATCTTTCTGAAACAGTAATTGGTATGATATCTGCATTTCCACTTAAACGTGGAACCTCTAAATCAAATATGTAAAAACTCTCTCCATAGATTTCATGACTAAATCTTTTATCACTTGTGATTTTTCCAACCAACACTAAATGGTTATTTTCTAAATAATTCGTAACCAATTTTTCTTCCTCCTATACCTTTTTTATTTATCCATTGTTTTATAAATTTGTAAAATTATAACATTTTTACTTGTTCTATTATACTACTTTTTTTTCATCTTGTCTACATAAAAAGTTAATTTTGTTGTGTTTTTCTTTTTTCATTTATCTATT
>DBFJJM010000077.1:0-22417 GCA_048393175.1 Candidatus Merdicola sp. | reverse complement strand
TTCTTTTTTGCCTTTTTCTTCTTTTTTATTTGGTTTATCTTTTTGCTTTTCTTCTGGTTTCTCCTCTGGTTTCTGATTTTCCTTCTTTTCCTTTTGGTCTTCTTCTTGTTTTCTTCTTTCTAGCTCGATTCTAATGTTCTTTTGCTCTTCTTGTAATTTCATTAGCTCTATTTGCCTTTTAATTAAATTAGAACGAATTAGTAAGATAGCTGTTACCGCATAAATGACAGATATGGTATTATACATAATTGAAAAATATTTAATTTCAAATCCTGTTAATACATTTATCACAATATAGATAGCATTTAATACAACAGGTAAAGTAAGAGCATGAACAGCTATTGAAAAAGCACTCTTGTATTTCATTTTAATTCCTACCATTCTAGCAATTAAAAAACTTAATGCTCCTAGTATAATGGTATCTACCAAAATGCTAGCAAGATAAATCACAAATAAATAAATTGCCATAACGATATAAATGCTAACAAAAACAGCCGTTTTGTTATAGCTTTCTAGATACTCGGTAACTTGTTGTTTGGTAAAAGAATTTATCTTTTTTTCTGCTAATAATTCTTGATATGTTTGAGAAGCAAGCATAGTAGAAGCCATATTTTTTAATACTACTTTATCTTTTAAGAATAAGATACCATTTTCGTACAGTGTTAGTTTTTTACTATATTCTTCTATTTTAGCTTGGTCTTGTGTTTGTGTATCAAAAATGATAATACCAGGAAAAGACTCGATTTTATCAAAAATAAGAGGCTCTTGTGTGTCCATTAATAACACGCCATTTTCATAGTGAAAATCTGGCATTTCATTTTTTACATATTCTGTTGCTTGTTCAAAAGCAGAAAAAAACTGATAGGTAAAAGCCAAACTCACTATAATCGTAAAGATAAGTAGTAATCCTAGTAAATAGCGGACGATTTTTCCTACTTTTTCTAAAGCAAAATCTTGATATTTCTCAAAATCCACCATACTATAAAATAACTTTTTGAAAAAGGATACTTTTTTCTCTTGTTCCATTAGCGATACTCCCTTCTTATCCTAGCATCAATATAAAATGGTGAAATAGAAAAACAAGCTTTCTCTCCTATTTTACAATTTCCACCTGTAATATCTACCGTAACATGATACATTCCCATTCTTCCTATAACAGGATACAGTTTATCTTTTATCTTAACTTGCATTTGCTCTTTTCGAAAAAAACGTTTCACATCCTGAAACAAGTATCGTAGTTTATCAATAAAACGAAACATGTCAGGTTCTACTTTTACATGATAACCATCTGCATAGCCTACTGGAATAATCGCTACTTTCATTTCTTTTTTCGTAGTGTAAATATTCGAATACCCCACATTCCATCCTACTGGTAAATCCTTTATTTCTGCAATTTCGCTTTCTAAATAACCAATCTTTTGTAATCCAATCGTATTTTTAACTGATAATCTTCCTAAAAAAGCAGACCCGATACGAACTGCATTTAAGTGCATATTCGGAAACTTTACAAAAGCAGAAGAATTACAAACATGTAACATACCTGTATCAATTTGATTATCCTGCAAAATAGCTACTGTATCCATAAAACGATTAAATTGCTGTCTTGTCTTTTTCTCATCATAAAAAGCAATCGAAAAATGCGTAAACGTTCCTTCTATTTTTATATTTTCTAACTTTTCTAAAGTTTCTATTATCTCTTCTGGATGGGTAGCTAAAAATCCATATCTTCCAAATCCTGTGTCAATTTTTAGATGCACTTTTGCCACCATTTGTTTTTCTTTTGCCACTTCATTTACTGCTTGTCCTGCTTCTTTTGAGCCAATTGTTAATATTACATTTTGTTCTAGTAAACGAGCAATATCTTGCTTAATAGCAGTAGAAGAAAGCATTAAAAGACTACTTTTTATCCCTGCTTTTCTTAGAGCAATTGCTTCTTCTACCGTAGCTACTGCGAAAAACTCGATTCCGTTATCCATTAAAAACTTGGTATATTCTACTAGCCCTAATCCATAACCATTTGCCTTTACTACTGCTATTAATCTTACAGGATTTCCTTTATCATCCGGCAAATTAATACGAGCATGTTTTTTAATTTGCTCAATATTATGTTTTAATTTTTCCTTTTCTATGACTAACGTTTTCATAACCTCTCCTATTTCTTATTTTTTCTTCATCGTTCTTACAAAACCTCTTATTTGTCGAAATACTTTTTCCGAGAATTGATATAAGCGGTATCGAAAAGGATGGAAAGCCAGATATACTTCTCCGATAAATTCGGTAAATTCTGCCCCAAATCCTTTTTTAAAACGATAGAGTCCATATTGAGGATGATTTTCATCTACTACTCCTGATACGCCACGCAAATCAAATATTTCATCTTTTCTATCTATAGCCATTTTTATCATTTCCCATTGTAATAAATAATTTGGCATAACATTACGATATTGGTTACTACTTGCACCATATAAATACCATGTTTTATTTCCATAAAAAATAGGAATCACTCCTGAAATTGGTTTTCCTTCATAATATGCCATTAAAAGTTTCATATGGTTAGGAGCTAACACATCATACATTTTTTCAAAATATTCTAACGGACGAATAATAAAGCCATCTCTTGAGCCTGTTTCTACCATAATTTTATGAAATTCTTTTAACTGCTCTTTTGTACCTTCCTTTACCGTAACTCCTTTTTTTATTGCTAAACGAATATTATATCTTGTTTTGGAATGAAATAACGAAAAAATCTCCTCTTCTGTCTTTCCTTTAATAGGTAAACGGAAAACATATCTTGGCTGAATTTCCTCTCGAAAATTTTTAGCATCATCTTTTATTTGATATCCTAATTTTGTCATAATGCTTCTAAAGTCTTTATCTTCACTCTTAATATCTGGTTCAATTTTTAGAACCATCGCATGATATTTTTTGGCTAATTCTTCTGCTCCTTTTGTCAATTGCTTTAATACCTCTTCATTATGAATATCACAAACTGGTCCTCTAGATGAATACATTAAATTTCCAAAAAGCGGAATCTTACGTATTAAAACACTTAAAGAACCAATGATTTCTCCCTTTTCATTTTCTGCTAAAATAACTTCATTTTTCCAGAAACTTTTTACTTTTCCCCATTCTAAAGATTGCTGAAAATTACATCTTTCATGCCCCTCTAAAAACCTCGTATACTCCTGTTTCTGCTTTTCTTTTGTTTGGTCTAATATTCTCACTTCTCTTTTCCTCCTGTTATAGTATATCCTTTATTTTCCTATTTTACACTACCTTGTCTTTTTTTACAATACTCTATAAAAGGAAAATGAATTTACAAAAAAGACCTTGCTTTTGCAAAGTCTTTTTAACAGCTAATTTATCATAGATGGTGGTCCAGCAGGTTTCATTTCATCTGCCATGTTATTTTGATAATGAATATAAAGTGCCACTCTTGCCGTACAATCTAATGGATTGGAAAAATCTCTTCCTACTGAATTTTGTTTTCTGCTACTAAAACTATTTTCCCCTCTTGAGGTAAATAAAAAGTCTGCATCTGCACTACTTAATCCATTTGGATTTACCCCAAAATATTCACTAGTAAGCTCAGGTGAATCAATCGTTAAATCATAAATATTATTAATGATTTGTGTCCTATTGCTCTTTTTTAATTCCGCCTCCGTTAAAGCACCTGACTTAACAAACCATTTTAAAATACTATCATACTCTTTTCCCGTTACTAAATGAGATTGTACTTTTTTTACCTCCTGTACTTGTACAACAGGCTGAATCCTGCCCATTGGTGTAAGCGAATTTGTCTTTTGAGAATATAATTGTTTTGCCGCATCATCTATTTGTTTATGTGAAAAACCTGTCCATGCAGTTTTATCTTTTTACTTTCTGCTGTATCTTTTGCATTTAATCCTAATGTAACTCCCTTACTTGCTTTAAATCTTCCTATATAGAATCCTTTATAAATACGAACACTTTCTTGTAACTGTTTTGTTTGGGTTGTTTCCAAACCCGTTCCTCCCCCTGCGGCTGCACTTAGCTGTATATTAGAAGCTTTTTTGACTAAACTGCTCATTTCTCCGCCCATATCTTCATCTTGAATGCTTTCTTTGATAATCCCATAATCTACATAGTTAGAACCATTTGGTGTTTCTCCTACACTTTCTCCATTCCATGATTTTAAGGAAAACTCTGCATCACTTTGTACTGGAATCCAAACAAATTGATTTCCTTCAAAACTATTTGCATTATTTTCATCTATTTGACTATCACTAACAACAAATCCTGTACCTACTGTTCCTGTTACATAATAAAATCCGTCTGGAATAGGAACTAAGTTTCCCTCTTCATCTTTTCTTAAACTAAAAAGTCCTTTTCCTCCATTTGGTAATCTAGCTATGTTTGCTTGCAATTCCAAATTACGCATAGCAATTTCTTCGGCTGATTGTGCTTCTCCTGTTCTTTGTTTAGCAAGTTCTGCCTTTTTGATAATGCCATCATTACCTAGCACCATCGCAATCGTCACTCCTGCTAAAATAAGAAGTACAATAATCGTAACGACAAGAGCAATTAAAGTAATACCCATTTCATATCTTTTGTTCTTTTTCATTTTTTCATCCTCCGCATTTTCTTTTTATTTTTTCTTATCATAACCCGTGTTTTCTAGTTTGTCAATTCCCTTTTGAAGTCTCTTCTTTTTTTCGTATTAAATAACCTACTTGTGTAGATTTTGTTTTCTCTGCTTTACTTGTATTACAACTTATTCCTATTTTGTTACAGTCACCTCTATAGGACAAATATACTGATTTGTAGAGATGTTAAAATGATATGTTCCATTTTCTTTTACCACATAATAATTTTTATAAGCTAAAATATAATTATCACTTGTCTGTATTTGTAAATCTGGAAATAGAAAAGGAACCGCATTCATGCAATAAGCAGATAAAGATGTCTCATCCCCCAAAGAATCCAAGATTTCTGTCATCCAAAAATCTTCCATTGTAATACTAGAACCTTTCATTAGAGAAGCTACATCATCAATCGTCATACTTTCCGCCGTTCTACCATAATAAGGTTCTCCCTCCTCTAGTTGTTCTAAAGAATAAGTTAAATACTCTTCTATACTCATATTACGAATTTGTTCTGCCTTTTCCGTTTGACCTAGTATAACTAAAAGAGAATATCCTAATGATTTATTGTGTTCTAGCAAAAAGTCTCTTTTCGCAGTTGGTTCTGTAATAAGGGATACATAACCTCCCCTTTTATTCATAAAATCATTACTATTTTGTCCCCATCCTAGCTTTTGTATAATCTCTTCTAAAGAAAGAGTTTCCGGTGTCTCGCCTCCAAAACCAATTTCTTCTTTGCTATTTTCTATTAACCATTGTTTCACCTGCGTAATAGTAGAAAAAGTTTGACCACTCATCACTTCTACTATGTTCTTAACTGCTTTTTCTACCAATTCCGGATGGTACTTCTCAGCATTTGGAAATAACATGATATTTCCGGAATCACTAATAGCTATAATATAATCCGAGACCGTTTGCTTACCTACATCCTCTCCTTTAGAAATTACTTTTCCATTTTGGAATACTTGATATTGGTTAGTACTAGTCAAAAATGTTACCTCTAATGTTCCCGAACCAGTAACAGTTACCTTATTATCCATTGCTTTTAATTCTGTTTCTAATTCCTCATTGGTAATTAGAATACCTTTTTTAATTTTATTTTCAAAATCATTTGTTTTAATGTTAGTCATAGCAATTTGTATTTGTTCTATTTCATTTGTTTGCACAGTCTTTTTCTTTGCATCTTCTGCTTTTTGAAAAATCCCATCTCTTCCTAATACAGTTGCAATCGTCACTCCTGCTAGGATAAGTAATACAATTATAGTAATTACTAATGCTATTAAGGTTATTCCTTTATTCAATTTCCGCTTTCCTCCTCTTTTGCTTTAATAATAAACTCTTTGTATGAAACTGCTTAATTATAAATTATCTAATTATGGTATTGTTTTCGAGAATTTAAAATCTCCTTTTCTAATACTTCTCTAAATTCACTTTTTAATAAATTCTTCAATGGAATGAATATTGTTTTTGGTAATGTTTCAAGAGTTCTCCAAGACCACCCATTGCATTTATTTGGTTCTAAGTTTTTAGGTTCACCAGTAAAGCAATCTGCAACAACCCATATAGTTATATAATGTTTATTCTCATTTTCAAATATATCATTTGTTATTCCTAAAAGTCTTGGATTTTTTATATCTAATCCTGTTTCTTCTAATGTTTCTCTAATTGCTGTATCGTTCCAATTTTCTCCATATTCCATATGTCCACCAGGAAAAGAATATGTATTTGCACCGTGGCTATTTAAACGTTCTCCTATCAAAAACTCGCCATTTCTTATTATACATACACCTACACCAACTCTTACTTTAATATCTTTCTCCATTTTTCCCCCTATATTTAATAATAAATTTTTTTAGATAACTTTCTACTTATACTATATCATAAAATATATAATACAACAGTAAAATAATTTAACTATCTATCTGCTTCATCAACTAGATAATTGGACGCAAGAGGAACTTATTGCTATTACTACATTTTCTACCATAGTCATAAGAGAACAAAATCGTGATTACGAGTGCTATTAGGGTTATACCTCTTTCTTTTCTCATTTGTTTCCTCCTATAAAAATATTCAATTTATGAATTACTTTAATTTTAACTTATATAATCTTTGGATTCTTTTTGCTTTGCTATAAGTATCAAAATCAGAAACAAAAATCCAACCAAACTTTTCATATAAGCCATTATGTTCTGTGTATAAGAATATTTCGTCAAAATTTATATTTTCTTTTGCTGTTCTTTTTACATTTTCTAGCAGTTTCCTTCCATATCCTTTTTTACGATATTCTTCGTCTATATATACATTGGCTAACCATGGATAAATATCAGGTCTAATACTTAAATCTTCATAAGAAAATTGATACATTCCAATTATAGCATCTTTAAAAAATAGGCCATAAGTTTGAGGAAGTCTATTCTTTTGCATACTACATTTCATAAAACATCTTACTTCCTCAAAACTATATCCATCTCTCTTTCCCCACCAATTATACATCCATGTAGTAACTGTATTCAAAGTTTCTTCATTAATATCAATTAATTGTTTGAATTGCAAATCCATATATTTTCCACCTTTCTATTACCATTTAATACACTAATATCTTATATTTATTTTTTAATAATTTCTAACTTTTCATAGTTTAGCAGTTTTTCAGTTAAGAGGAACTTATTGCCATTACTACATTTTCTACCATAGTCATAAGAGAACAAAATCGTAATCACGAGTGCTATTAGGGTGATTCCTTTGTTTCTTTTCATTTGTTTCCTCCTCATATCTTTTGGTATTTCTTTTTTCTAGATAGTATACTGCATGTATAACATTATTTCTTTGCTAAAAATGCCATAAATTGCGGTATTTCAGAATATCTTAAATAATAATCCATATCTATACTTTTACATTCTTCAATACACTTTGATTCTGTAAAATCCTCAATAAAAAAACCACATTTTCTTAATAATTTAAAATGCATAGAAGGTGAACCAGTATAAAATGCTAATGTGTTACTATCAGAAAAGGAATGTTCATGTATCTCAAAAGTATTATAGTTTCCATATACAATCTATTCTCCATTATACTGTAATGTATGACCTATTAATTTTATTGGAATATTATTTATAATTACATTTTCTGAAGACCACCTTAATGGATGACCAATTGAAAATAATAATTCTCCTGATTTTTTTAATACTCTGTATATTTCAGAATAAACATCAATAGGCCTATTCGAATAATGTATAGTTAAGCTACTATATACAAAGTCAAAAGTAGCATTTTCAAATGGTAATTCATGCATATCACCCGTAATAAAATGATATTGTGGGTAAGTTTCATTCGCAATTTTTATTGAATTTACAGATAAATCTATACCCGTTAAATCAGATGCTCCAAAGTCTTCCAATAACTTAGTTTCTTCGCCAGTACCACAACCAAGCATTAATATTTTTTTATTTTTTAAATTTGGAAGCATACTACGCATCATAGGTTTTTCTACAAATCGATGTGGTTTAGAAGTTCCATTTAACAATGCTTCTTGTCTTTGTTTAGCATATTTATCATATTCATTAACCATTAAATTTTCCTTTCTAATTTATATTTAAAATTTATTATTCTTTGTAAGTAAGAGGAACTAATTGCTATTACTACACTTTTTACCATAGTCATAGGAGAACAAAATCGTAATTACGAGTGCTATTAGGGTAATTCCTTTTTCTTTTTTCATTTGTTCCCTCCTACAACTTTTTTTCATATATAAATGCCTTTTATAAATGCCTTTTCACTTGAGCAATTTAGTACTTTATCGTGTTCTTTATTTTTTATAATAGTTTCATAGACTTTTTCACATCCACAGCTTTCATAAAATTTATAATTGCATGACTCATCCGTCAATATTTCCAAATTTTCCATATTGTCTTGTTGTGCTAGATTAAATATTTGAAATAATAATTTTTTCCGATATTCTTTCCTCTATAATTTTTATCAACTATTAATATAGAAACTTCTCCATCAAAATAATTATGTAATTCTTCTGGCAAATAATCATAATTACTTTCATATTTCTTTAAAGCAGCAAAATCTTTAATATTTTTACTTTTATATAATTTGTTTTTAATAAGTGTGTAAAACTTCTTTCATAGTCACAAGAAAACAAAATTATGATTACAAGTGCGATTGTTTTTTAGCTATACTGCTTTTTTTATTTATAGATGATGCAACGAAATCCAACGTCGTTCAAGCTATAACTAGAGCTAACATAACTGCTACGATAGGCTGCTGCATAGGAAATTCCATTGGTTGAATACGCTCCTCCACGATACACGTTAGGAAAATTATTATTGCTATATTTTTCCGTTGTCCACTCCTGTACGTTTCCTGCCAAATCATAAATATTACAAGCCTTCCATGCATCTCTTCTTCCTGTTGTATAGTCCATATTACTTGAGCCAGAATTTTCCGTTGCATTTCCTGTTGCATTACTGTAATTTCCCCAAGAACGAGAGTCAGTCATCGAATATCCTTTTTTCTCTAGCCATGATAATGTGGTATCCCAAGCATAGCTACTAATTAGTCTACTAGTAATACCATCTGTTACTTTAGAATACATATTTTTTGCAATTTGCTCAGCTTGCGACTTTGTTACATAATTATATACAAAAGCTCCTTTTTTACTTACAGCAGGATTGGTCGTTCCGGTAGTCCCTGTTCTTTTCGAGGTTGCATATCCGTCCCCTGCTTCATACCTTGCTATATAAAAGCCTCCATAGGATGAAACACTTGTCTGCAAAGCACTATCTTGTGTTTCTGTAAATTTAGAAGAAATATCTTGCATACTTCCTATATTCCATGCTTTACGAACAAATTTAATATTCGTGTTATCAACGGGTATCCATACAAATTCATTCCCTTGTAATATCGCTTCTGCTATATTACCTTCTTTATCCTTGACTTGTACCTTTACATTTGGGACATCTGCTATTACATATCCACTTTCTACATCGCCTTCTTTATGCCAAAATCCTTTTGGTATATACGGATTTTGGTAATTTCCCCCATTCGTTCCACTAGAAATTGGAATTGCTATGTTAGATTCTTTTTTTACATTTGGTGTATCGGAATTGTCAATAAAGTATAAATATTCGTCAATTCCACTTTGGGTATCTTCTGCGTTAACAGACAAAGTCCCAGCCTTCTTATCCCATTTCAACTCATGTATAACAGGAGGAACCTCATCTTTTACAATCGGTGGTTTATCTTCTTCTGTTTTATTTCCTATCATACTATCTTCTAGTTTGTTAAGGGATTCATCTTCTTTTGCAGCAGCATCCATATATTCTTTTTTTGCTTCTTCTGCCTTAGAAAAAATTCCATTATTTACGATTATAGAACTAATAGTAACTCCTGCTAAAATTAACAACACAATTATCGTTATGACAAGTGCAATTAAAGTAATTCCTTTTGCTTGTTTTTTGTACTCTTTCATTTTTTATCCTCCGTGTTTCCCTTTTCCTTTTTATTATCCTAGTCTACTACTTTTCTTTTGTCAATCCTTTTTATTTTTTCTTTTTTATTAGCTTTTGATATGCCTCTATTCCTACCAATTTTCTATAGATTTCTTTTTGCTCTTCTGGCAAATAACCTAAATCCTCTAATATGGCATACGCATATTCTATTGGTATTTGAAAAAAGCAATCTTCCTGTTTTAAAATCTCACCTATTATTTCCTGTCTTTCTATTTCTTTTTGGTTCCCACTCTTTTTACTCATTTCTAATTGTTTTTCATTTTGTTTTCTTAATTTTTCTATCAAAAAATTTCCTTCTTTCTTAAATTCGATAATCTTCGTTTTCGTAAACCCAATTACCTTCTTGTTTATTTTGATGAACTACCTTTTCTGGTATTTTATCTATTTTTAATGTTTTTGGGTCAAAAATAAGAAATCTTGATATGGGTTTGTTGCCCTCCTGTTTTTGTCGAATTACTAGTTTTCTTTCATAACCAATTCCTTCTTTTCTATCATCTCTTTGCACTTTTTTCCCCATTAAAGCAAACTCTATTTGTTTTCCGAAATAGCCTGTGTGTTGTAATAAAATAAAGTATTGAATCGCATCATTACCAGTTATCTTTTTTTCTATTAGTTCCTTTCGAAATGTTTTAAAGTTTTGCATAAAATTTTCATCGTTCGGCTTGATTGGTTTTTCTCTGACTTCTTTATATCGTTCTAACAAAGAAGTTAAATGATTTCTTTGTTTATCTTTTTGATTGGCTTGTTGTTGCATGTTTTTAATAATAGTAGGCAATCTTTTCTCTTTATCTGAAACAACGTTAATTCCTCCAAGAGGAAGTCCTAATTTTGCTTTTGCTAAATCATTCGGAAGTCCACTAACTGCTTCTAGTATAACAGAAACGTTATTCGTATAATAGCCAAAACAATAATGCCCTTCATTTATGCCTTCTGCAATCACTTTGGCTGTAATCCCTTCTACTTCATTTAATAGCTTTGCAGCTATTTTACAAAATTCGAAACACAATACTCGATTATTAGAAGGAGAAATTTGTTCTAATGCTTCGTCTGGAATTTGTCCTGTAAATCTTTTATCTGTTAAAAATCGTTCAAATACGTATTCTTCGTCATAAGTTAGAATTTGGCATAATCTTGTATAAAGATAGATTCCTTTTTCTTCTGGGGACCAGTCTTGGTTCATACCCTCTAGCACTTCTTGTCTTAATATAGGATGGACTTGCCATTTTCCTTTGTCTTCCACAACATGGTCTTCTTTATAGGTTTTAAACTTTTGAAAGGTATAATACGGGTTTATCCATCTTTCAATATTTCTGCCATTACGAAGAATTGCAAAATGATTTCGACAGGCATTTTCTATTTGTGGTATATTCTCTGTTATTAAAATATACATAATTTGAATAATACGCCCTTTTGGGTTTAACTCTGATTGCATAAAATCTCTTATTTTTTCTTCACTTGCTAATAATTCTTTTGCCTGCTGTATTTCTTCGACTGAATACCCTTTTAATTCTAATTTTTTCTCTATTTGTTGTAATGTATATTCCACGTATTTTCCCCTCTTCTTCTTATCTTTATTATATCGACCTGCCTTCCTTTTGTCAATTTATGAAAAGAGAAAAAAAGGTACTGCTTATTATTAGCAATACCTTTTGTTTTTATGTTTCTTTGTTTAGCAACCTCTTCCACATCCACAACCAAAGTTTGTGAATAATAGTAAGAAGATAATAATGAAAAATAAAATTTCACTGTCACCGCAAAATAGGTTGTTTAAAAATCCTCCATTGTTGCATCCACAGCCACATCCGCATCCTCTTTCTTCCATAGTGATACCTCCTTTTTTGTTTATATGATATAGTATGTTATTTTTGTTTTTTGTGTTACAATAGTAAATAAGAAAACACAAAAGATTGTAAGGAGGTTTAAAATGGAATTACTTTCTCCTGTAGGAAGCTTTGAATGTTTAAAAGCAGCGGTACAAAATGGTGCAGATGCGGTCTACTTTGGAGCTGGGCAATTTAATGCTAGAGCTTTTGCCTCTAATTTTGAAGAAGAAAACTTAAGTAAAGCAATTCATTATGCGAAACTAAGAAATGTAAAAACACATCTAACATTAAATACACTATTAAAAAAAGAGGAATTACAAGATGCTATTATTCTTGCCCAAATAGCTTATCAAGCAGGAATTGATGCTGTTATTGTACAAGATTTAGGGCTTACCTATCTACTCAAAAAATATCTTCCTTTGCTTCCCCTTCATGCTAGTACTCAAATGACCATTCATAATTTAGAAGGAGTAAGGCAATTAGAACAACTAGGGTTTCAAAGAGTGGTTCTTGCTCGAGAATTATCTGTTAATGAAATTCAATTTATTTGTGATAATTCTTCTTTAGAAATAGAAGTTTTTATTCATGGAGCACTTTGCATTTCCTATTCTGGACAATGCCTTTTTTCTAGTATGGTAGGAGGTCGTTCTGGAAACAGAGGAACGTGTGCTCAGCCTTGTCGTCTTGCTTATCAATTAATTGAGAAAAAAGAAAAAAACACTAACACATTACAAAAAGGATATTTACTAAGTCCACGTGATTTATGTGGCTTAGAGTCCATTCCTGCTCTTTTGCAAGCGGGGGTTCACTCTCTTAAAATAGAAGGAAGAATGAAATCTCCTGAATACGTTGCAACCGTTACTCGTATTTACCGAAAATATATTGATTTAGCAAAATCAGACCGAAAATATGAGATTGACCCACAAGATAAAACTGATTTGTTACAAGTTTTTAATCGCGGAGGATTTTCTTCTGGGCATCTTAGCTCTTCTGCTAATGTTAACTTAGTCTATCCTGAAAAACCAAATAATATTGGTCTTCCTTTGGGAAATATATCTAAATTAAACCATAGTAAAGGATTAGTTACTTTTGAAAGTGGAAAATCCCTTGCTGTTGGAGACCAAGTCACTTTTGAAAAAGAACAAAAACGTTATACTGTTTCTGAAATTTCGATTGGTAACCATACCATAAAGCAAGCAAAATCAGGTCAAATGATTACTATTGGTAGAATGAAAGGAAACCTAAATTTAGGAGATAAAGTATATAAAGTGTCTAGTAAAAAATTAAGTGAACTTGCTAAAAATTCTTTTGAAACAAGTCAAGAATTAAAAAAGATACCTCTTATTGCACGTATTAAAATCGAACAAAATAAACCGATTACTCTAGAAGTAAAAGCAGTTCCTTTTGCAAATAACCTATATAATCCACTTCATATTACAGTAACTTCTACTAGTCTTCCGGAAGAAGCAAAAAATCAGCCTTTAACAGAAGAAAAAGTAAAAATGCAACTTTCCAAAACAAAAGATACTCCCTACTTTTTTGAAAAAATAACGGTAAAGTTACAACCAAATACGTTTCTTCCTAACATTCGCATTTTAAACGAACTACGAAGAGACGTAATTCAAAAATTAGAAGAGGCAGCAACATCTTTAATAGAACGCCCTTTGTCTATTCCTACTATTGCCTCTTTTTCTACACATTCTTCTTTGCCTTCCCACAAACAACAACCCACTATTTCTCTATTACTAAATTATCTTCATCCAGAATGGGATTACCGCAGCTTACAAAAAGTAGATGCTATTTATCTTCCTCTTCGTTATTTTGTGTTAAGTAAATATAACAAAGTATTAGAGCAAATCAGTAAACATTTTTCTGTTTATCTTTATTTACCTACTATTATTAAACCAAATTATAAAAATTTATTAAGTACTAGTATGGAAAATGCGATTCAAAATTATCCAATTAGCGGAGTAGTACTTTCTAACCTTTCTCATCTTTCTTTAATTCGCCAAATAGAACGTATGAGCCCAAAACAGAACTTAAAATATATTGCAAACTATACCTTAAATTGCTGGAATCCTTATTGCTTTGAAGTATTAAAACAATCTGGTATAGATGCTTTCACTTTTTCTCCAGAATCGAGTAAACAAGATATTGTAAATTATCTTTCTTCTGGTATGACTAATACCGAATTAATTGTTTATGGCAATACTCCTCTTATGACTCTTAATTATTGCCTACTTGGAAAATCCAATAAATGTTACCCACAATGTCCTATGCACTGCAAAGAACAGAAACAATATTATTTAAAAGATAGAAAAAATTATTTATTTCGTTTTGTTCCAGATAATGTACAAACCATTACTACCATTTACAATAGTAAAATTACTTCTATTTGTATATCTGATTTACCTGTTTCTTCTTACCGAATTGATTGCTTAGATGAAACCATTCCAGAAATAAACCACATTATTGAAACAGTTAAGAAAAAAGAGCGTTTAGAAGGAGAAAACTATACTAATGGTAATTTTTATAAAGAGATATAGAAGCAATATCTATATCTCTTTTTTCTATTCTTCAATTGGATTTCCACTTAAGCGAATTAATAATTCTTTATTATCATCTTGTGCTGCTTTATTGTTTCTTATCTTTCCACATTTTTGACAACGAAATACAATAATATAACCCTTTTTACTATCTATTTTTACTCCAATTGGTTCTAACATTCCATGACAAATTTCTTTCCTATCTCCCGGATTGATGTCTACATGTTTCGAATAAAGACAATATGGGCAATGGTTTCGACAAGTATATCCTAATTTTGGTACTTTTTTTTGGCACTTTTCACAAATAAATTCTTCATCTATTTTGGTAAAACGACTTGTTTCCATTTTAATATTTAAAATCTCCTCCCCCAATAAATTCTCTTAATAACGAGTGACTTGGTACTACTTCTTCTGGGATAGATTCGAAATAGGTTAAAAATTCAATTAATCTTCTTGCCTCTGCATATTCTGGTTCCTCTTTTTTAATATCTTTTAAAAGTGGTAAAGCATACTCTTTCAGCACTGCAATTTCATATACCAAAGAAGTATTAAACATTACATCCGCTTCTTCTTGATAAGGAAAAATATTTTTCTTTTCACCACGATTAACAGAAGGCCACATTTTTAAAGTATGATAAGCCGAGTAGCCACGAAATTGATGGTCTCTTACCATTCTTCTTAACAAACGGGAATCTGTAGTAGAAATACGATTATGGTAATCTATATTAAGAACGGTAAGAGCACTAATATAGATTTTATATTTTCTGTTTTTCGGAATTTGAGAAGTAAGTTTGTCATTTAAACAATGGATTCCTTCTATTACTAAAATATCCTCTGTATCTAGTTTCATCGTATTTCCCTTATATTCTTTGCTACCGGTTGTAAAATTGAAGGTAGGAAGTTTTACTTCTTCTCCTTTTAATAAACGCAAAATATTATCATTAAACAGTTCTAAGTCAATCGCATCAATACTTTCAAAATCATATTCCCCATTTTCGTCTATGGGATTCTCTTTTCTTTCTACAAAATAATTATCTACCGAAATCGTTCTCGGTCTTAATCCATTCAATTGTAATTGTAGTCCTAACCTTTGTGCAAAAGTCGTTTTTCCGGAAGAAGAGGGTCCTGCAATTAATATCATTTTCACATCTTTTTTGTTGGCAATTTCATCTGCAATACGTGAAATTCTTTTTTCATGTAAAGCTTCTTCTAACAAGACAATATTTTTTGTTTCTCCTTTTTCAATTTCACGATTTAATTTATATAACGTGCTAACATCTAGTAATTTATGTATTTTTTCGTAATCATCTAATGCTGCTAATAATTTATCCCCATTTTTAAATTCTTGTAAACAGGTAATATCTTTTGTACTAGGATAACGAACTAGAAATCCCTCTTTATATGGTAAAATATCATAAATTTTCATATAGCCTGTAGAAATTGGCATGGTTCCATAATAGTAATCAAAATATTCTTTACAATAATATAACGTAACCGTCTTTTTTGTTTTATTATCTAATTGTGCTATTCCTTTTAAAGTATGATATTTTTCATAAAAGTCTTTCGCCTCTTCTTTTGATAACACTACTTTTTGAATGGGCAAATCCGAATCAATGATTTCTTGCATCTTTTCATGTACTTTTTGAATCATCTCTTCTGTTACTTCTTTATTTTCTACTACATAATACATCGAATTGGATAATTGATAATTTACAGTTAATAGGGCATCGGGATATAGAGAAGAAAAAGCCATTGCCATGATATAGCATAATCCTCGAATATAAATTCTCATTCCATCAGAATGGGAAATATCAATTAATTTAATATATGTATCTTCTTTTATCTGATAATCTAAACTTCTAATTTCATTGTTGCAAATACATGCAATTTCTTTTCTTTCTACTTCTCCAATAATATCTCTTACTCTAGTAGGAGATGGTAATTGTATTTCTTTTCCTTGATAATAAACTTTCATGAGGTTTCATCCTTTCGTTTGTTCTTGCTTTCCTATTTTATACCGTATGTAAAAAGAAGTCAATTTATTCTTTGTTGGTTTTTCTACCACTTAGGAACATATTCTTCTTCGTGTTTTCCTAGTTCTTGTAAATAGCCATTTTTCAATTCTAAATGATACAGATATTCTTCTACCCTTTTATATTCTCTTTTGGTAATTTTGCGATTTAAATCTGTCTGCTGCTTTGCTAAATAAGTAGGAAAATACTGTGCCATCACACTAATATAACTATCTTGTCCTAAATTTTCTTTTATCCATTTTAAAACTTCTTTTGTATTTTCAATATGATTTGGCAAGATAAGATGACGAATTAATAACCCTTTTTGAAGCATTCCTTGCTTATCAAAAACAGCATCTCCTACTTGCCTTTTCATTTCCTCTAATGCTTTTGTTACAATATCAAAATAGTCTTTTACACCAGAGTATTGTTCTGCTAACGAATTAAAATAGTATTTAAAATCTGGCAGGTAAATATCAATGAAACCATCTAGCAATTTTAATGTATTAACACTTTCATATCCATTCGAATTATAGATAACAGGAATGGTAAGACCTTCTTCTTTTGCTATTTTTAAAGCTTGTATAATAGAAGGAATATAAACCGTTGGACTGACTAAATTAATATTATGAACTCCTCTTTGTTGTTGTAGTAAAAAAATATTAGCTAGTTCTTGCACGGTATATTCTTGTCCTTTTCCTTGCTGACTGATTTCATAATTTTGGCAAAACTTACATCTCATATTACAATGTGAGAAAAAAATGGTTCCTGAACCATTTTTTCCACTAATACAAGGCTCTTCATATCTGTGAACAGAAAATAAAGCAACTTTTACGTTATTGGTTGCTTTACAAAAACCTAAGTTTCCCTTCTCCCTTTTTACTTTACACCTATGAGGACAAATACTACATATCATGTTCATCACCGAGTACTTATTCCTCTATTTAGTCCCATTTTATATATTTCTAATCTTTGCTTTCCTTTTTCCCTTGCTACTCGCAAATCTTCTTCTTGCAATAAATAATTATATTCACTTAGAGAAAGTCCCATGTCTTCCATAAGTTGGCTTCTGGTTAATCCTTTCCTTAATAAACGCATACATTCTTGTCTTCTTATTTGTGCTTGCTTCCATTTTTCTTCATCAATGATTCCCTGAATGATTCCTTCTTGAATAAGATAGCTAAGATATTCTTTAGAATCTCCTGTTTTTATGGCTATTTGTTTTACCGTATATCCTGCTACTTCTAAATGTTGTCTTTGAAGTTGTATTTGTTTCCTATATTTACTCTGTTCTATAGTAGTTAAGCCAGATTTCCTCTCTTTTCTTGCCTTTGTAACCTTTTGCATTTCTATTTGCTTTGTTTGTAGTAAATTTCCTAATATCATTTCTAATTCTCTACGATATTCAGTTGGCAACATTAGTTTTCTTACTATTTCTATTGCCATAAATCCTTGCTCAAATAATTCTATGATTTCAGCTTTATGTTCCATTAAAATCTTTTTTGTTCTATCTGTATCTTCTATAACAGCCATTCTTTTTTGCATATCTACTTTATCTTTTTGTACCAATAATTCAATTGTTGTTTGTAAAACCCTTAAATATTCTTGACTAAGGTCTATTTCATAGGCAATTCTTTCTAGTGAAGCTCCTGCCTCATATAATTCAATAATTCTTTTCTTCTCTGTAATAACATGTCTTGGATTTAACATACTGCTCCCCCTCTACTATTTTATTATACAATATTTTTACATTTTAAAAAAGTCTTTTCGACAAAAATTGACTTTTAGCTACAAACAATACTATTTTCTCGACCTACTGGTAATACTAAGAAGAGTAATTTCTTTTTTCTGAAATTACAAAATTGGTAAAAGTATGAAATTGTAAAAATTGTATTGACAGATTTCAAAAAATTTAGTATACTAAACTTCGTCAATAACGAGCTCCCTTAGCTCAGTTGGTTAGAGCAACCGGCTCATAACCGGTGGGTCCAAGGTTCAAATCCTTGAGGGAGCACCAGATATGGGTAGGTGGCCGAGTGGCTAAAGGCGGCAGACTGTAAATCTGTTCTCATTTGAGTACGATGGTTCGAATCCATCCCTGCCCACCAAAAATGAGTAGATGTGTACAAGCTCTAAGGAAAGAGGGACAAGCAAACATGCTTGTCCCTTTTTTACGACAGAACAGATTTCTTGGAACAATTTCGGCAATCTGTTCTCTTAGTTTTAACCTTTTTTTATGTCGAAAAATATATTATAAAGAGGTGAAAATATGCAAAAAATGAGCTTGACTTACAATACGATTTCTATCTCCTTTGAGAAAGCTTTTCTAGAGTTTCAACGATACAACTATACAAAAAATTTAAGTTTGAAATCCATCGCTTATTACGATGATTGTTATAAGTACTTTACAAACTTTTTCAATGAAAAGAAAAATTGTAATCTGATTACGAAAGACACTTTTCAAGATTATATTATCTATTTACAACAGAAAACAAATGCAAATGAGAATACGATAAACTCTTACTTGCGTGGGCTTCGTGCAATGTTAAACTACTTTATGGAATTGGGGTATGTGGAGCCTTTTTCAATAAAGCTTCCAAAAGTAGAGCAAAAGATTAAGGTAGGATTCACCGATAGGGAATTAGAAATATTGCTAAAAAAACCAGATGTAAAAAAATGCTCTTTTACTGAGCTAAGAAATTGGGCGATAGAAAATTATCTTTTGCGGTACTGGAAACAGGCTTTCTACTGTTTGTGAACTCAAAATTGAAGATATAGATTTTGAAAATTATTGTGTACTGCTTAGGAAAAACAAGAATAGAAAACAACAGATTATCCCCCTTACTCCCGCATTGGTTTCAGCACTTTCTGAATATTTAAAATATAGGAAACGGTGAACCGGCAGACTATCTTTTCTGCACACAATACGGAACAAAAATGTCCTCTAAAGGAATGGAAAGTGCGATTGCAAACTATAACCGTAAAAGAGGTGTATTGAAAACATCTGTGCATCTTTTCCGCTATGCATTTGCTACAAAATGGGCTTTAGCCGGTCGGAGGAAGGGAAAAACTTCAAAAGATTTTACGGGCATTCTTCCTCAAAAATGACCGACCACTATATAGATATTTCGGGAATAGACCTGAAACAGGATTTTGAAGTCTTTAATCCATTAGAAAAGTATGCAGACAGAAAAAGAAAGATTTTTGTATAGAGAAAAGCAGAAACCAACGGAGAAAATCCCGTTGGCTTCTGCTTTTGGTGGGGTTATTAGCCTCCAGTTCCACCGCCACCGCCTTGACCTCCACCGACAGTATGCATATGAAACACCTCCTAGTATTCAAATATATAAATTTTGAAGCAATCCTTTTTATGTAAATATATTTGGTCGTGATAAATATATTTATTATTCAAAATTTTAACATTTAGACGACATTGTAATTTTGGAACACCTTTAATTATTCTATATGATGTAACATATTTGGGATTTTTATTTTCAAAAATAAGGTTAACACTAAACTTACAATTTTCATTTTCTGAACATGATGCAACTGCACTAATATAATCCTTGGTCGATAAAATGCAACTTTCGATTGTTGAAAAAAACTCTGCTTCAAATAATTGATTCAGTTCGGTTGGTTTCAATAATGGTAAAGCAACTAACTTACTAATTCCGTCATTTTCAACTATCCTCGGTAGTATTTTTGTAGACCGATTATGGTCATTTATTAAGTCAAATCCCCACATATCTGCTTTTTCTACAGACATATTAGAATCTCCGCATATACTAAACATTATTTCATTTTCGAAATCAGGCTTACATACCTTTCCTTTACATCGCTGAAGTATATCTAAATCACCATCTCGTACAGTGTATGTATGTTCAATTTCAGTAAAATCTAGAGTGTGATTTGTGAGCCGATTAATATTGCCAATATTTAAAGAAGTGATATTTAAATCTTCTACTTTTAAACTCACTAATTTTAATTGGTTCTTAGTCTTATTAATTTCAAATAAAAGTACACTCAATATTGCCATCGAAATAAACATCAAAATAAAAATCGTAAAATCTTGTTTTATAAAAGCTATGATTGATATTATTGATGACACAATTTCTAATCCGGTTATTAAAATCTCTAAAATCTTTCTATTCATTAAAAAACCTTAGCTTTTTTATTAATAATTTATTGGGGTTATATATATTATCATTTCGTATAAATATAAACCCCTTCTCAGCCAACCTTAATAGATAAATATTAAACTCGCTTTTATCCATCCCAGTGAGAGCCAGTACGTCCTTTTTGTTATTACAGCCTCTATTTATATAAGATAAGATACAATATTCTCCTATTGAAATCTGCTCAATATCTAATACATAAAAAATTAAGTTTTTAAAATCAGTATTATTTAATGAAGATGTTATCATAGAGTTCGTTAAGAGATTTTCAATATTTTCTCTTCCAGACAATAAAATATTAACTACTTCTTCTATACTTATATAATTTAATGTGTTTATAAAAGATAAGCATGACTTCCAATAAGATTTAGATAATTCGTCCGTAGCTAGAACCCTGTTATATATTAAAAAATTTTGAATAGCCTCATTGGGTAAGATGTGTGCTGACCATATAAAATACAGTCCAAGAATATCACAGATACCCTCTTCAATCCAAGGCACAAAGGGCATATATTTACTAAACTCGCTTATATACCAATGAATTAATTCATGTGCGATAAGCGGTTCAAAAAAACCATGTGTTAATACATCTTTCTTAAAGTATATCCCCTGTGGAATTCCAATATTTTTTTCATCTTCCTTATCAATAGACATTGCAGACCATTCATGTGATATTTCTTCATCTGGTATCTTTTCTATTAAAAACAAATTCGGCATTTTTGTATCTGACTTGCCAAAAGCATTAGAAATTACTCTTGCGATTTGCTGAAACTCTTCTAAAGCTAACTCTTCTGTCAGATAAATCTGTTTTTGATGCAATAAAACATTCTCCAAGCTTAATAATTCTTTCTGAAAAATACTTTTTTTCCATGCTACTGTCTCAATATCGTCAGAATAGGTATTATAATCAATAATACTATTGAAGAAATTTGGATAGTTTGAAAAATTAGCACCATTGTAATAAGTTGCTGTTTTTAGTGTTCTAATGGTCTTTAAATCCAATTTAATCACCTACGACTATTATTTTTACATATTCCAACATGAAAGTCAAGATTTTTATGAAAATAAAAAACTATTATATGGGAGTTTTGTGAATTTATTTTTGCATAGAGAACAGAAACCAACGGAACAAAATCCCGTTGGTTTCTTGGTTTGCAATGGTAAAGTGTGCGGTTTGCGGTTATCTTTAAAATTCTTGTAACTACATGCTTTGCTGGTTTTGCTAACTGACTTCACGCTGTAGCGTGATGTAGATATACACAACCAGAGCGTAAGAAAGAGGAAAAAAATCAAGCCCCGTCGAATACAGCCAAACCCTGACCGTTTTTTTCCGCTTGGCTGTTCGCCTCGATGAATTCAGAAATCTTCTTGTACTGGTCTTGAAACTTGAAATCAATGCGGATTGTCTTATCCGGGAATACATAAATGTTTTCAACTAATGCGACCAGTAACCCCCGGTCAAGTTCTGTAATATTCCTGTGTTTCAGGAAGGTTTCAAAATATTTATCGCTTCCCGTTACGCCCTGCTCTAACGCCTGCGTTTCTTCCTGTAAGCTGTCAACTGATTGCTGTAACTGTTCCATCTGTGAGGTATATTTCTCCTTCATGCGATGGTATTCAGTACGGGATATATCCCCGGTTTTCCAATCCGCATAAAGGCTGTCAGTGATATTTAGAACCCTCTGCAATTCCCGTTCCTGCTGTTTCAAGAGAGCATTCA
>DBFJJM010000076.1:0-5096 GCA_048393175.1 Candidatus Merdicola sp. | reverse complement strand
ACAGCAAGGACACGTTTGCTCTCTTACAGGCATTTCAATGTGAATTTTAACAAAGTTTTTCTTGTATCTTACTTTTTTTACCATAACCCCTTTTAAATCTAGTAAATTTCTGATAAAATCATTTTGCATTTATCTTAATACCTCCTTAAGAATATTTTCGAACAAAGATATTTTATCAGGTATGTTAGATAAATGCTATTTTTTATTTCACAAAAAATAGTTGGAGTTTTATCACCCCAACTAATATTATAGAACCGAAAAAGGAAGGATGGTGTGGTATGATTAGCATTGTAACGAAGAAAAACAAGATAAAAAGAGAATTGCTCTCTAAAATTGAATGGGCTTGTAGTTTGAATGCTATAAAACTTGAACACAAAATGATATTTGAAGGTTGTTTAAGAATTGTAGAACATACAAACTTAGCGTATGTAGAACCACATAGAGTAATCATTAAAGATAAATTATTTTTATTTTTTAATGAACACGATTACTTTTATGTGGGAGATTTAAGGCATAAATACCCTTTATCTCAATTAAAAGACTACATAGAAAGGCTACTTTAATTTTAGAGTTTTTTTGTGCCTTTCCGTTCAATATTGAAAGGAGAGATTTATAAAATGAACAATGAAAGAAAAATTGCAGGAATTTACATTAGAGTAAGTAAGAGAAGGATTTAGTTTAAAGGAAATCCGATTTACACAACTTTTACGATACCCTCCTGTATAATAAAAACAGAAAATGAGAGCCACAGAAATGTGTGCTACCTATAAACTAGATAAAACACCACAAAGCTTGGCAGAGCATATGTGGTGCTTTTGTTATTTGCTCAAAATTACTACTAATGCAATAATCAAGGCAAATGCTATAATAGTCATTCCTACATTTTCTTAAATATTTTACTTATATTACTATGCATTCCTGTATTAACTACTGAAAATGCATAATGACTTGGTTCTTCGACATTTTTCTTTATATGTCTTTGCATTATTTTATCATACTTTTTCAACTTTGTGTTAATTTTTTTCTTTTTTATTAACTCTTCATATATTTTCCCACCATTGCTTACAAATACTCTTAATCTACTCATCTTGTCAATTCCGTCATCACACCATGTTCGTGGTCCTGAACTCATTCTATCAGCATATACATGACTTATATGTCCTTCTGCACTACATCCTTTTAAATACTTTCCATCAGTTTCATATATCGGTATTCCTTCCCATTGATTCGTTACATATTTGTAGCTATATATCACTTTTTCTTTTCGCTTTTCATCTTTTGTTTTATCTTATTATTTCTTTAAATATATTTTTTACACTAACTGGGTCATATATATTTATGTTATACCATAATTTATTCCTGTATTGTGGGAACCCTACTGTTGCCTGGTTTATATACTTAAGCAAATGAAATTTATCTAATACAAATTTGGATTTCTCTATCCAATTTAATCCTTCTTTAATCCATAACGCTCCATCTCCACAAATATATACTCTCTCTATACTTTTAACATCATATTTCTTGTCTATATATTCAGCTACTTCTAACCATAAATCTTCACTACTTTTGCCTAGACATCCTATGTAATGAACATTCTTTAATATATTCCTTTTTCCTTTTGTATAGTTCCCTTCATGAACATATATTAATTTTGGCATTCCTATTTTGTTGCTACGCTCTGATACATGGTCTTCATCAGCTTCTATATACAATCTTTTTATTTGTTTCTTTTCATTTGGAGTTTCTACTTTTAGTTCTTCTTGTCTTACTTTATGCATTACTGTTGTGCGAGATATGCTTTCTTCTCCCACAACTCATTTTCCTGTTTTGGAATATGATATATCATGGGCAAATTCTATTATTTTACTTTATACATCCTTGGTTATTCTTTCCTTTTTTCAATACCCACTTTTTCATCTGCTAGATAAATATACTCCTTAGTTTGTCTATTTCTGTAATACCTTCGTACATATTCTATATTTCCGTATTCTGTAACTAAAGTTCTTTTTCTTAAATCTTTTGTTTCATATTCAATTTTTCTTCTAGCATCTTCAAACAGAATAGTGTCTATCATTTCTAATATTCCCACAAGTGTTTTTCGTCCTGCTTCATCAAATACTTTCCTTAACTCTCTACTAAATATGCTTATTTCATTAGTAGTTATACTGTTTTCTAAACTTTTTTCTAAAAACTCCTTGTTTTCTACGATAGTTTGTATTATCCTATTAATCATAAAGAAGTACCTCCTTGATATGGCTATGTTTTCTGTCAAAAACATCATATCAAATTGGTGCTTCTTTTGTCTATTTTTTATTTTATTTTTTCCCACATATTATTTATGCTAATAATTTCAATAGGACATTAGACCATATAAGATAGGAGCTAATATATATACTTGGTGCTATTAAGAATTCAAAAAGAACTAACCTAGAGGACGCGTTATCTCTTATTGATTATCAAAAGCTTATGAGAATAGGTTAAAAACTTAATAAAATCAAAATATGTTTAATAATGAAAATATTAGCCGAAACGCACTTGTAGAATAGATGAAATTAAGTACGTTACAGCTCAAAATGTAAAAAAGGAGTGGCAGAGGTAACAATAAGAAAAAAATTAGAAATATATTTTTTAAGAAGACTCTATCAAAAGAATTATTGCAATATTGCAAGGACAATAATATATCAGAAGGAATTATATTTCACGGAAGAGATAAGACAAAGGCATTAGATAAAGTTGATATATGGAGTGAAATTAAGGTTATAGCCGGTAAATCTCGTATAAATAACTAAAAGGCACATCCTCATATTTACATCTGTTTAGTAAAGAATTCCTAAAACAAAATAATAATGAGACATAGACTTTATCTGATTGGCTAGGACACCTCCGTATTGAAACACTAAAATATATTGTACTTTAATAACGTCAATTGCACTGTTCAAGAAAAATATGTAAAAAAAGTGGAAGAATCTTTTTCTTCCACTTTAAGACTTTGTAAAGATACGAACATCTTCTTTGTTTACTACATTTCTTTTTAAATTTAATACTGTTTTTATATAGTTCCATTCTGTTGTTGTAAAAATTAGTACATCCATTGTTCCCTCCTATTTTCTTTTGTTCTTTTTTAGAGTGATAAGAGATAGATAAATCCTATCTCTTATCCTTGAGAAAAATGTCGTATTTTGTATCTTGGTGTCAGCCAAATCATATCGAAAAACCCACACTATTTCTAGTGCGGGTATGGTAAAAAATTAAAAAAGATTCTAAATGCACATGCAATTTCATTCATTTTTTCTGATAATCTTTTACTATCCATATCTAATTTTTCGGCTGTTTTAGTAAAATTAAGTTGTTCTTTAAAACGAGTTTTATAGATTTGATAACGAAATTCATCTTGTTCTTGTAATCTATGTTCAAATTCTGCCAATCTTGGGTCATCATAATTCTTTTTTATAAACTCATCTATATCGTCATAATTTGTATCTTTACCTTTCCACATATATACATCTTTTATATTCCCTTTTCCAGATAAAAAAATTCCTGCTAATATTGTCATAAGTACAGATACTACAATTCCTGTTTTTGCTAAAATCCAAACGGAAGCAAATAATAATGTGGTCCAAATAAAACATTCTATTGGATTTTTGTAATGAAGAGCATCTTTTAAGACTACCCTCATAAGAGCAAAAACAATCAATACAATAATAATTTCTTTTAATTCGATTCCCATATGTATCCCTAATAGAATAATAACGGTGGTTTCGATAAGTCCAAATATTATACTTGGTAAAAGATCAAATATTTTCTTCATATTTCACTACTCCCCATCTTTTGTATCACAAAACCAAAATAAACAATGGATTGGTGGCCATGCATTTCTCATACTCTTTCCTCCTTTCTTAACGAATAATAACTAAAATAAAAACATACATAGCAAAAATACATACATTTAGAAAAATTACACTTATCGTTCTTAATGTTAGACTTTTGACATGCTTATTTTTATTTTCTTTTCGATTCCATCCAGAACAGTACAAACGATATATTTTAGGAAACTGCTTATAAAAAATAAATGGTAGAAATAATAAAACACGACTAATTCCATAAGCAATATAATAAAATTCTTGACGATTACCAAACGGTAGAAAGCTGACAAATTGTGTAAACATTATATAAATAATCGCAATAAAAACTAAAAAAATATCCATCAATTGCGTTTTTTTCGGATAGAAAAAATACAGGCAAGCAAAAATAGCAAGAGTTAAACCAATATACGATTCTGTTTTATAGGGTATTCCATAACAAAAAATACTATAACTAATAAAAATAGCAATTAAGAAAATCGTTCTTCTTGTTTTTAATTCTTTTATATGAATTAAGAAAAAACTATAGAACAACACTTCCGGTAATGCTCCAAAAATAACATCTATCATTAGTTTCTCCATTTTATTCTCCTTCGTTTTTTGATTATTTTCTTACTTTGTTCTATTCTATGATGAATTTAGTTTCATATGACTACTTTTTTCTTTTTGCCTCACATAACTTTTCATAATTAATTCATCAATTAAAGAACTCACCTCCATTGTTTTAGGATGATTTACTCCATAAGAAAGTACATAAAAGTTTAAAGCCTTCTTTAGTTTATCTAAATCATTTGTATCAAAATAAATGTCATCCATAGGAACGTGTAACGATTTGGCTATTTTAACCATTTTATCAAAACTCGGATTGATTACTTTATTATTTTCAATTTCTGATAGATAGGAAATTGAAATCTTTGTTTCTAAATGCAAATATTTTAGAGTGATATCTTGACTAATTCTTATTTCTTTGATTAAAAATTTTATCATAATTTCCCCTTTTATTCCGCCATAGCGGAATTTATTTTTTCACTTCATTTTTTTACCATTTTTATTCTACATATTTTATCATTCCTAATGCTATGAGTTTTAGAATAGTCATTCTTTTGGAATGGTCTATTTTTAATAATTGTTCTTTCGTAATCTCTAGCATTTTTGACTCCTCAATCTTTACTATACTCCAAAATAATTACGATTTTATCGTAAATTTTATTTAAAAAAATTATTTCTATGCTTACT
>DBFJJM010000075.1:0-3831 GCA_048393175.1 Candidatus Merdicola sp. | reverse complement strand
TAATAATATTATTATTTTTTTCTAATAATTTATTGCTCAATTCTTCTCCTCCTTCTATAATAGTTTTACTTTTCTGTTTCTTTTATATCTTTTTCTAATTGTATTAATTGATATTCCATATTTTCTTTTATTTTATCGAAAACACTTAATGAATATTTTATTATATCTTCAAATGTACTATCTATATCTAAACTAGCATTATAATATTGATTTATATAATTAATTAATATTCTCTTCTCATTATTATTAACAAATTTTATAATATCTTCATTACTATAATTATGAAATACTGTTAAATGAATAAAATAACAACCTATCTTATATGTAATTTCTTCCCAACCTTGATTGTTATTGTTTTTAGCAAAATCAACCATTACTTTTTCAGTTATTCCCCATTTAAAAGCTCTAAAAAATTTGTTTAATAATTCTTCTCTATTAAATTTAGACTGATTTAATAAATAAAAAGTTCTAATATATAATTCTAGCTCCTCTCTTAAAGTTTCAATAACTTTTTTATGAAGTTTGTTTTCATAAAGTAATTTAATTGCAATTTCATTTTCTAAAGAACTAGTTCTAACAATATCGCAATATTTCTTAATACTATTCACAAATATGTCTCTCCTAAAATATCTATTCTAAATTTTTTTTCATAAAATAATGTGTATTTGTTTCTTTTTCTATTTCAAATCCTAATTTTTGGTATAATCTAATCGCAGGATTTTCCTTAAATACTTGTAACTTTATATTTTGTTCTTTATGTTCAAATAGAATTTCTTTTAATATTGCTGTTCCAATTCCTTTATTTTGATATTCTGGTTTTATACAAATATTTCCTATTTCAAAAGTATTATCGTCTTTATCTTTCCCATTGTAAAATCCAACTAACTCCTCTCTTAGGTATATGAGTTCAATATTCTTGGAATTTTCCTTCATAAATCTTTCAAAAAGTTTCTTTTGGCTTTCTTCATTCCATTCTTTAAAGTATTTCTCTACATATTTCTGGTAAACTTCCTTTTTTAAGTTATATATAAACTGAATTTCATCTCGATTTCCATTTTTATGTGGTACTAAATATAAATTTGGAACTAATCTGCCTAATCTTATTCTTCGTTCTGTATCTCTATTAGCTCTATCTGTCATTTCTTTGTCCTTTTCTTGTCGTGCAAGACTCGACATTTCCTCTGAAAAAATACATCCACAATATTTTTGTCTATATAATCCTAACTCTCTTGCCTTCTGTTGCCCTTCTCGAAACCCTATGCGAAAATCACGATATAAGAAGGTAAGTCCGTATTGTTTAGCAATTTCGTAGGCTTGCTGTTTTAAACACTCGTGCTTTTGATAAGGACTAACTAGTAATGTTGTTGTAATGGTATCATATCCCTTTTCTTTGGCATAACGAGCTGTTTGTTCTAACCTTACACGATAACAATAATTCTCACATCTATTTTTTAAATCATCAATCACTTTTGTGCAAAACGTTTCTAGTCCATATTCTTCTTCAAAAATAGCCTGTATATTAATACTTTTTGTATAGTCTTTTAACGTATCTCTTCTTAATCGATATTCTGTATAAGGATGAATATTAGGATTATACCAATAAATAGTAGGTTCTATCCCTTCTTCTCTTAAGGAGGAGATACAATAAATACTACAAGGTGCACAACAAGTATGCATTAACAACTTCATTTTTCTTCTATCCTTTCTCTTGTTTGTTGTTTTGTTAATTTGATAAACTGCACAATTACTTGATAAGTAAATACCATAACCAATATTAGATGAGCAATGGATAATATATAGTTTCCTATTTCATTATAACCTCCTATGTAAAGAAAAATAGTAAGAATCTGATATCCAATTGCGACATAATATTTCTTATGATAAATAAGTGCATATAATATACTAAAAATTCCTGCTAAATAGCCATAGCGGTCATGCATATGAGGAAGTAGGAAAGGTAAGATTAATGTAGTCCAAACGGTTAATAGAAAAAGATTTTCTTTATTTAATACTTTCTTTTTTCGAAATAACCAGATTGCAAGTAAAATAAATAATAAAAAAGTAAAAATAATCCCAATGGTTGCAATCGGAAAATTAGTTTGATTTAGCACCTCTCCTGAGTTTGTTTGAAACTTTCCGAAAAAAGAATAAACATTCGGATAGTGCATACTTAATGCCGAATACTGTGATGCTTGCCCAATATAAATTCCCATTATTTTTTCTAATGACCTACCAATTACTAATGGAGGTAATGAAAAAATAAGATTTACAATTGGTATCAAAAAGAAATAATAAAAAGGAAAGCTTTTTTTCTTTAAATAAACAAATAGATAAACAGGCAAGATAAAAATAAACTGCAATTTAAAAGCAAAGGCTATCCCTAATAGTAAAAAAGAAGAAAGGTATTTTTCTTTTAGTAAATACAAAAAAGATAATACCACAAAAGTTGCATAAATACTATCACATTGCCCCCCAGTTTGCTTTTGGTATCTATATTTATTACCACATCTAGGACAATACAAAAGCCCTGATAATAAATGATCTTTAGTTTGTTTGTTATGGCTTTTATGAGTCTTTAGTTTTAACATATCTTGTGCCAAATTAAATTCTTCTTCACTTATTATAGGTTCATGTGCATTCTTTTTTATTATATGTTCATTCTCTGGTAAACTTATGTATTTTTTTACTTTATAACTTACCATTTCGCCTTTTCTCTGAATTAATTCCCCTATGTAAACTCTATTAGTAAGTATGCTCTTTATTGTTTCATGTCCCCATAACCCAGTAAGTGTTTTACAATGAAATTTACAAGTTCTCTGCTTATAAATTGATGGACATTCTATTTTTCTTTCATTTGTTGTATTCAGAAAAAATGTATCTTACCACATCTGCTACTTCATCATCTATAACAAGTGCTCCAATGAATTCTCCTTTTTCTGCCTTTGTTTTCTTTGCTGTTCTTACCTTTTTTGAAATATCTTTTGCATACATATCATTAACTACTGACTTAAAAGCACCCATATCGTTATTTCCATTGTTCTTTTCAAATGTGTCAATTCCATCATTCATAGCAATATATCTAACCCTTTTCTTTGGAAAATATTTTTCTAAATAATATCCTGTCTCAATGTAGTCTCTGCCAAGCCTTGATAAATCCTTTGTTATTATTAGATTTATTTTTCCCTCTTCCACATCTTTTTTCATTCTTATAAAGTCTGGTCTATTAAAATTAGTTCCTGTATATCCATTATCTATATAAGTATCTATCAACTCCCAGTTGTCTTGAGATTTTACGTATTTAGTTAAAAACTCTCTTTGGTTAATAATACTTTCAGAATCCCCGTATGCTCTCATCATCTCTTGATAATCTTAAATATATTGCAACTTTGTAATTTGTATCTTCATTGTGTGTTTGATAATTATTAAATTCTAATAGTACTCCTCTATTTACACCTACCATATTCTTCACCTCTTCTACATTTGTGTAAATTAGAGCCTATATTCCTTGTTTTTCTGATTCTATACCTATTTTGTTAAAATTACAATAGTGAAGCATTATATATCTTTTAACTTTGGTTCTATAATATTAGTTGGGGTGATAAAACTCCAACTATCTTTTGTCAAATAAAAAATAGCATTTATCTAATCATACCTGATAAAATATCTTTGTTCGAAAATATTCTTAAGGAGGTATTAAGATAAATGCAACATAATTTTATCAGAAATTTACTAGATTTAAAAGGGGTTATGGTAAAAAAAGTAAGATACAAGAAAAACTTTGTTAAAATTCACATTGAAATGCCTGTAAGAGAGCAAACGTGTCCTTGCTGT
>DBFJJM010000074.1:0-1850 GCA_048393175.1 Candidatus Merdicola sp. | reverse complement strand
TTATTGTGTTTTCCTTTCGATTTATTCATTCTTTTCTCCTGATAATAGAATAGAGGCAGATAAAAGAATTTACCTGCCATTTCTTGTTTTACTTCCTTTTCTTTATGATAAGTAATCCTGCAATAGATAATATAATTGCTATACTTACTATTCCAACAAAAGACAATGTTCCTGTTTTAGGTGTATCATCTTTTTCTTGTCCTTTATCCTTTTCTATATCTTCTTGTTCATTTGGCTTTTGTTCTTTTTGTTCTACTTCTGCTAATACATATTTGCTAAAATGGTCTGTTTCAAAAGTTGCATATTTTACTCCATTTACTTCTTCAATAGAAACCATATATTCAATTAAGTTGTCATTTTCAATTCTATATACCATTAGTTTGGAAGTGTTAAATTCATCAGGTAAAGGAAGATATACTTTTACTTTTCCATTAGGTTGTACTGCTACATTTGAATTTTCTAATGTTATTTCATAAGATACAAATTTTGAAGTTCTACCTTCTAAACGATTGCTGATTAAAGTATAGCTATCTCCTGAAGTAATTTTTTCTACCTCTAAAGTAGCACCTTTTGGTATATTATCGCCTTCTACTTTAACATTAGTTTCCTTATCCTCTAGCTTACTTTCTTCCATTTGAATTAAATCACCTTCAAATGCAAATTCAGCAACATGCATAATATTTTGTTCTGGCAATAATAATTTGCACAATACCGCTTTCTTATTCATAAAAGATTTATCTTTTACTTCTACTTGATACTTATAGTCTGTATATCCATTTTCATTTTTGTTAGAACCAACATAAGTTAATGTACCAAACGGCATTAATTCTATGGTATTTCCTACATTCTTATTTATTTCAACATTAACATAGCAATTTCCTTTTGCCATAACTCTTGAATAAGTATTGCCACTTGTAGAATTCCATCCTGCACCACCCAAATTATATTCTTCTTCTACATCACTTGTCATATAAATATAAGCACCTGTAAAACTATTGTCATCTTCTGGAATGTCTGCCCAAAAAGTCATTTCTTTGACTACATTATCATTATTCTTTAATGTAACAATTCCTCTATGTTTATATGTTCTATTAATATGAAGTCCATCCCCTTGTAAAAAAGCATGATAATATACATTGTCTATCTTTTTTAACATAGCTACTGGACATTTAGCATACTTTATCCCTTCTAATGTAACAATCTCCAATTCTTTTTCTGAATTATCTTTGTATGTTACCTTTGCACTTGTTGCATCATCTGTTAATTTGAAATAAACATTTTCATATACATAACCATCACTTTGAACTAATGTATCTAGTTTTTTTGTATTCTTTAATAAATTGATTATCTTAGAACCCTGAACATCAATTTCATAAGTTTCATTTGAATAACTTACATTACTAATTAATCCATTTTCTATTTCATTTTGAAATTTAATATCATCATTACTATTAGAAGCATGAACATAACTAATACTTAGTCCTAAAATAGCAATTATTAATAATGCTGTAAAAATTTTCTTTTTCATCTTATTTCACCCCCTTTCAACAATTATTTTCTATTTGCATTATAAACCAAGTGCAAAATAATTGCAAGTATTTTTAGGTGCATACTTACATATACTTTAATTATAAAATTATTGCAACAAAGGAGTGGAGATTATGAGAAAATTAAAGATACCTGAAAACCATAGTGGAGTAAGTAAAACTTTAAGATTACCTGAAGATATTGTTGATGAAATACAAAAAATAGCCGATAAGAAAAACTTATCTTTTAATAAAGTAGTAATTGAATTTTTAAAATTTGGATTAGAAAATTTTGAAGATGATAACAATTCTGAAGAATAAAAA
>DBFJJM010000073.1:0-16637 GCA_048393175.1 Candidatus Merdicola sp. | reverse complement strand
GAAAAAAAAATGACATAATAATAGCATAAGGTTAATATTAGTTAATCGAAGAGTGATATGAGGTTCCTTTAAGAGTTTTTTATCATTCGAGCAAAAGGAATATAGAGCTTATAAAATAGGTTTTATATTGCTGGCGTTAAGAATATATTATTTGTTGAAAAGCTATATTTTTTCTTTTTATATTAATATATGGTTCCAAAATAGGTAATATATTCGAGATAAGATTACATTTATATTTTGTTAAGTGGTTGTTATTAGTCCCTCGTGGATGAATATGGTTACTTTGAGTGTATTTGTAGTTGAGCGGATGTTTTCTATATTTGGTATATAGCTTATTTATATAGTAATATATATTAGGTTAGACTATTAGGTATAGGAGATTGAGCAAGATTAATATTAGCTTTATAGATAATAGCTAGGCGTTTTTGCCTAGCTATTAATTAAATATCTAAATTAACTACATATTTTGCATTTTGTTCGATAAATTCTCTTCTAGGACCAACCTCATCGCCCATTAAAATAGTGAAAATTTCATCTGCTTTCATCGCATCTTCCATAGTTACTTTAACTAAGATTCTAGTTTCTGGATTCATAGTAGTATCCCATAGTTGTTCTGGATTCATTTCTCCTAATCCTTTATATCTTTGAATTCCTACACCATCTCTTCCAATCTCTTGTAAATGTTGTTCTAGTTCCTCATCGCTATAACAATAAATATCATGTTTTACTCCTTTTTTAGATAGTTTATATAATGGTGGTTGTGCTAAATATACATTTCCATTTTCAATTAAAGGTCTCATATAGCGGAAAAAGAAAGTTAAAAGAAGTGTTCTAATATGTGCTCCATCTACATCTGCATCTGCCATAATAATAACTTTTCCATACCTTATTTTAGAAATATCAAAATCTGCCCCAATACCTGCACCTATTGCTAAAATAACTGGCTGTAATTTATCATTATTATAAATTTTATCTGCTCTTGCTTTTTCTACATTTAACATTTTTCCCCAAAGAGGTAAAATAGCTTGAAATTTTCTATCTCTTCCTTGTTTTGCACTTCCTCCTGCAGAATCCCCCTCTACAATATATACTTCGCATAAATCTGCATTTTTTTCACTACAATCAGCTAACTTTCCTGGAAGTGTTGTAGATTCTAGTGCATTTTTCCTTCTTACTAATTCTCTTGCCTTTCTAGCTGCTTCTCTTGCCCTAGATGCACTAATACATTTTTCTAATATCGCTTTTGCAACGTTCGGATTTTCCTCTAAAAACGTAGATAATGCCTCATTTACCATTGATTGTACAATTCCTGTTACATTACTATTTCCCAATTTTGTTTTTGTTTGTCCTTCAAATTGAGGGTCTTTGACTTTTACCGAAACAACAGCAGTAATTCCCTCTCTTATATCTTCTCCTTGTAGATTAGAGTCTTTTTCTTTTAAAATATTGTGTGCTCTTGCATAATCATTAAATACTTTTGTAAGCCCTCTTTTAAAACCTTCTAAATGCGTTCCTCCTTCTATTGTATTAATATTATTGACAAAGGTATAGATATTTTCGGAATATGCACTAGTATATTGAATCGATATTTCTACAGGAACTTCTCCATCTCTTTCAATATAAATTGGTTTTGGATGTAGAGTATCTTTATTCTTATTTAGAAATTCAACAAAAGAAATTAATCCCCCTTCAAAACAAAAATCTGATTTTTTGGGTTCTTCTCCTCTTTGGTCTTCGATTACAATTCTTAATCCCTTTGTTAAAAAGGCAACTTCTCGAAAGCGATTTTCTAATACATCAAACTGATATTCTAATGTTTCAAAAATAGTATCATCCGCTAAAAAACGGACTTTTGTTCCTGTTTTGTTAGAGTCACCAATTCTAGTTAATTTTTCTACTGTTTTTCCTTTTTCAAATTTCATTTTATATGTTCCGCCATCTCTTTGAATGATAACTTCAGTCCATTCAGAAAGAGCATTTACTACAGATGCACCTACTCCATGAAGGCCTCCAGATACTTTATATCCACTATCTCCTCCAAATTTACCACCAGCATGCAAAACGGTATAAACCGTCTCTGCTGTAGATATTTTAGTTTTCGGATGTATTTCGACTGGAATTCCCCTTCCGTCATCTTCTACACTAACAATATTTCCTGGTTCTAAAATAATATGAATATTTTTACAATATCCTGCTAATGCTTCGTCTACACAATTATCTACAATCTCATATACTAAGTGATGTAATCCTCTTACAGAAACACTTCCAATATACATTCCAGGTCTTTTTCGAACTGCTTCTAATCCTTCTAATACTTGTATTTGTTCTGCCCCATATTTATGTTCATATTTCTCCATTTTTGCCCTCCTAGGTTTTCTTTTTTATTGTTCTCTTTTTGCTAAAGTCGTGGATGATATTTTAGAAAATAATCCTTGTTCTCTTCCCTCTTTTTCTAGAAAGAGAAAAGATTTGTCTTGTTTTCTTTTTTCAAAAAAAGTCTTTTCTTTTTTTAATCTTTCCTCTATCTTTTCATATTCTTTCGTATTTTGAATAGAATTTAAATTAAAAATACCAATTAACTCTTCTGTTTGAATAATTTTATTTTCTCCTATGTGAATATGCATATAAACCCCTTACTCTTTTCTTTCTATTTTTCCACTTTTCACATTATATACATTAAATTCTAAATTTTCAAGTATTATTTGATGAGTTCCTGTAATTAAAACTTGAGTTTCCGTAATATTTCTTAAAAATCGTTTTCTTCTTTTCTCATCTAGTTCGGACATAAAGTCATCTAACAATAAAATAGGCTCTTCTCCAATTTCTTCTTTTACCACTTCTAACTCTGCAATTTTAAGAGATAAAACTGCTGTTTTTTGTTGTCCTTGAGAGCCAAAAATAGAAATTTCTTCTCCATTTAATAAAATTTTAATTTCATCTCTGTGGATTCCTTTGGTTGTATATCCTCTTAAAATATCTATTTTTCGACTCTTTCTTAGTCTTTCTAGAAAAATTTCTTTCTGCAAACTATCTGTTTGATAAATTAATTTTATTTCTTCTTTTCCTTCTGTAATTTCACTATGAATCGGTATTATCTTTTTTTGTACTTTATCTAAAAATTCTTTCCTATACCTTGCAATTATGATTCCATGTTCTACTAATTTTTCATCCCATATCTCTAAAAGAGCTTCCTGACTTTTTCCGATTTTTATTTCTCTTAATAAATTATTTCTTTGTTCTACTGTTTTCTGATATTTATTTAATTGGTATAAATAAGTTGGTCTTAATTGACTAATCATCATATTTAAAAATCTTCTTCTTCTTTGTGGACCATCTTTAACAATCTCAATATCTTCAGGAGAAAAAAGTATAACATGGATATTTCCTAATAATTCACTTAATTTTTTTATTTTTATCCCATTTATTAAAACTTCTTTTTTCTGTGTTAGTATTAATTCAATTTTTCCTTCTCTATCTTTTTTTTGATATTCTACTTCTACTTTTGCAACTTCCTTCTGCTTTTGTATTAATTCACTCTCTTTTTTAGCACGAAAAGACTTTCCCATCGCACATAAAAAAACAGCTTCTAAAAGATTTGTCTTTCCTTGTGCATTATCACCATAAAAAATATTTATTTTATCCCCTATTTCCACTTCTTGTTGTGAATAATTTCTAAAATTTTTTAAAGTTATCCTCTTTATGTACATTTTTCCCCCATTTTAAAAAAGGAAATATATTTTCCTATATTTCCCTTTCTTTCTTTGTTTTAATCTTTCAATCGAATTGGTAATATCATATAGGTATATTCTCCTTCATCTACTGGTCGAATAACACAGGGAGAAATATTAGAGCCAAAATCAACATATATTTCTTCGTCGTCTACTGCTTTTAATGCATCTAAGAAATATTTTGGATTAAATCCAGCTTCTAGATTTTTTCCTTCTGTAGATACATAAATTTCCTCTTTTGCATCTCCTGTTTGATTTGTACAAGAAATTGTTATTTTTCCAATGTCAACGAAAATTTTAACTGGGTATTTCTTCTCTTTTTCTGTTGTGGACGAAGAAATTAAGCTTATTCTTTCAAAACAATTTTGTAAATTAATACGATTTACTCTTACTCTTGTATCCCAATTTTTAGGAATCACATTCGAATAATTTAAAAATTCTCCATCTAATACTCTTGTTACTATTTTACAATTATCCATTTCAAATAAAGCCTGATTTTTCGAAATTCCTATTTTTATTGGCTCAAAAGAATCTAATATAATTTTATTTACTTCATTTAATGTTTTTCCTGGAATAACAGCACTAAAATTATTTGAGTGAACATTTAAATAACTACTTCTCCAAGCTAATCGAAATCCATCTACCGCAACAACGTGTAATTTATTTTCTGCTACTTCGAATAAACATCCTGTAAAAATTGGCCTATTTTCCTCTGTACTAACAGCAAAAATCGTTTTTCGAATCATATTTTTTAGTGTATTTTGTTCGATTTGAATTGAATTTTCTACTTCTATTTTTGGAAGTTCTGGAAATTCATCTGGATTCATCGTTGCTAGTTTATATAAAGAACCTTCGCATTCAATTACAAGTAAATTATTTTCATTTACTTCTATTTTTATTTCTGTATCCGGTAATTTACGAATAATTTCACTAAACATAATGGCATTTACTACTGTAGACCCCTGCTGTTTTACTTCACATTCCATAACATATTCAATTCCTATTTCTAAATCATAAGTTGTTAATTTTATTTGATTATCATTTGTTTGAATTAAAATTCCTTCTAATATAGGCATCGTTGTTTTAGAAGCAACCGCTTTTACTACGGAATTAAGGGCTTTAAGGACTGTATCTTTATAACAAATAAATTTCATAGGTCTCTCTCCTTTATATATAAATAATAATAATAGAAGTAATAGTATTAGGTCTTGTGGATTGGGTGGAAAATTCTTTAAATATGCTATTTCCGTACAATAATGCCTGTTAATAAAGATGTGGAAAAGAAAAGATTTTTTCCACAAGGACAAGATTTTATTGTGGAATACTTTTTTATTAACAGGTTATATACACGTTATTAACAAGCGGGTGTGTATATCTAATGCATTAGTTCCGTAAGTAAAGATAAAATATTTTTCAAAAAACTTTCGTTTTGCGAACTGAAGTTTTTTAAATCTATTTCAATCCCAGTTATCTCAAATTGTTTTTTTCCGTAAGGATTTTTTTCACACTTTCCACAATTAACTTTGTATTAGAATTTTCTTTTAATTCCTTTGCAATTTTATTATAACCATGCATAACTGTAGTGTGGTCTCTTTTTCCAAACTCTTCTCCTATTTTAGGAAAAGAAAGTTGTCCTATTTCTCGGCAAAGATACATTGCGATTTGTCTTGGGTATGCGATATCGTTCGAACGCTTTGAACTTTTTAAATCTTTTTTATTAATGTTAAAATATTTTGCTACTACTTCTTGAATATAATCTGCAGAAATAACTTTTTCTTTTTGTGCAGAAATGTCATTAATCGCTTTTTCTGCCATTTCTAAAGTAATCGGTCCATGTGCTAAAGTGGAAAATGCCACTAATTTATTAAATACTCCTTCTAGTTCTCTAATATTAGAAGAAACACGATTTGCAATATTGGACAAAATATCATCATCAATTAAAACATTATCTGTTTGTGCTTTTTTCCTTAAGATAGCAAGACGGGTTTCATAATCAGGATTCGATATGTCAGCAATTAGTCCCCATTCGAAACGAGATTTTAGACGGTCTTCTAACAGTTGTATGTCTTTTGGTGGGCGGTCACTGGAAATAATGATTTGCTTTCCGTTTTCGTGTAATGAATTAAAGGTATGGAAAAATTCTTCTTGTATTCGTTCTTTTCCTGCTATAAATTGAATATCATCAATCAATAGAACATCAATATTTCGGTATTTATTACGAAATTGTTCGTTTTTATTATCTTTAATTGCATTAATTAATTGATTGGTAAACTTTTCCGAAGTAACGTAAAGGACGTTTGCACTTTTATTATTTTTCAAAATTTCATTTCCAATCGCATGCATCAAGTGAGTTTTTCCAAGTCCAACTCCTCCATATAAGAAAAGAGGATTATAAGAAGTGGCAGGTGCTTCTGCTACTGCTAAAGCAGCAGCATGTGCAAAACGATTATTATTTCCTACTACAAAGGTATCAAAAGTATATTTTGGATTAAGAGAAGAATTTAGATAAGAAGTGTCTTCGTTATAAGAAAGTGTCTTTTCTTCTTCTGTTGTATTAGGAGAAGAATTTTGAAGGTCTTCTGCACAAAGAATAGAAACATTACAATCTTTATTTGTCAAATATTTAAACGTGTTAACAACGAGGTCATAATATCTAGTTTCGACTGCTTCTTTTTGAAAGGAAGAAGAAGCAATTAAAACAATAGTATCTTCTATAAAACTTTGAATTTCTAAATTTTTAATCCAAGTTTCATAGGAAATATTAGTCATTTCTTTTTTTAGTAGTTCTTTTGCTTTTGTAAGAAGTTCCGTTAATTCATTTGGCATCTCGTATTCAATCCTTCCTAAAGTTATCCACAAGGTTATCAACAGATGTGGATAAATATATTTCCTCTGTAAAAATGCTGTAACAAAACACTAGATATGGATTTGTAATAATTGCGAAAAAGGTTTCTTTCCTTATCAGTTTTATATCATACCAAAAAAGGAAATCTTTCGTCAATAAAAAACGCGAAAATTTTATGATTCTTTGTGTATAATGTGGATAAAGTTGTGGATATCTTGGATTTTTTCATTTGAAATCAGAAAATATGACAAATATTACAAAAGTCATATTCACTTAAGCTCCCTAATATGAAAGAGAGAAACAAAGTTTTGATTTTTAAAATTTTTCCTTGAATTTTATCTTGTGTATAACTAAAAAAAGAAATTGTTAATAACTTTTTAAAACTTTTTAGATTATATCCAAAAAAAAGAGAAAATTCAATATAAAAAGAGAAATAAAGTAAAATAGTAAAAATCAATTGACAAAACCCGTATCTTTAAGGTATAATTATTACGCTTATTTTAGATGAGAATGACAAAAATATAGGAGGTGCAAGATGAAAAGAACATTTCAGCCAAAAAAGAGACAAGCGAAAAGAGAACATGGTTTTATGAAAAGAATGAAGACAAGAGCAGGAAGAGCAGTTTTAAAAGCAAGACGTGCAAAAGGAAGAAAGAAGTTAACTGCTTAATTTATAACTAGCCGCAATTTAAGTGGCTTTTTATAAATTTGGTAGGAGAAAAGAGAATGGCTCAAAAACATACTTTAAAAAAAAATTATGAATTTAAAAGAATTCTTAATAAAGGTCAATATTATAGAGGAAAGACAATAGATGTCTATCTTCGAAAAAATAGGAAACCCTATAATTATATTGGAGTTGCGGTAGGAGTAAAAGCCCAAAAAGCAGTAAAAAGAAATAAAATTAAAAGATTGATTCGCGAAAATTACCGCTTATTAACGCCTTTGTTAGAACAAGGATATGATATTGTTTTTTTATGGAAGAAGACGAATTCTTTTAGACAAGCTACTTTTTTTAATGTAAAACAAGATATGATTACGGTTTTTCAAAAAGCAAAATTATTCAAAGAAAAGGGGAAAGAAGAGTGAAAAAAGCACTTTGTTCTTTGATATTATTTTATCAAAAACATATTTCTTCTTTTTTACAGTACAAAGGAGTAAAATGTAAGTTTTATCCTACTTGTTCTGAATATACAAATCAGGCAATTGAAAAATATGGTAGTATAAAGGGCTGCTCTTTAGGAATGAAGAGGATTTTAAAATGTAATCCCTTTTCAAAAGGTGGATATGACCCTTTAAAATAACAAAGGAGAGAAGAAGATGTCTTTTATTGCAAGTTTATTTGGCTATCTTTTAGAATTTATCTATAATCTAGTAAATAATTACGGATTGGCCATTATTTTATTTTCTGTTGTTTTGAAACTTGTTTTATTGCCGATTTCGATTAAACAACAAAAAACAATGCAAAAGTCAGCTAAGATTCAAACAAAGATGAAGGAAATCCAGACAAAATATAAAAACAATCCAGAAAAAATGAATCAAGAAATCATGTCTTTATATAAAAATGAGAAAATGAGTCCGTTTAGTGGATGCTTAAGTTCCATTATTCAGGTTATTTTACTTTTTGCTGTTTTCTATTTAGTAAGAAGTCCTTTAACTTTTATGAAAAAGGTAGACCCTCAAGTAATTGAAAATTATACCAATGAAATAAAACAGGAACAACAAGTAAACACTGCTTATCCAGAGATATCTGTTATTCAGTATAAAGGGCAAGAAGACCAAAGAGTTAATATTAACATGGACTTTTTAGGAATTGACCTAAGTAAAGTCCCAACGCAAAGTTTAAATGACCCACGTGTATATATTATTCCAGTTTTATATGTTATCTCTTCTTTTGTTTCGATTCGTCTTACAACGAATTTACAAAAAGGGAAAAGAAAAGAAAAAACAAATGAGATTGAAGTGATAGATGGAGAACCAAAAGAACGAGAACAACAGAGTGATGAATTAGCTGCAATGGAACAAGCCAATAAGAGCATGTCTTTATTTATGCCGATTATGTCTATTATGATAGCTGTTGTTGCTCCTTTAGGGTTGGCTTTATATTGGCTTGTAAATAATTTATTAATGATAGCAGAAAGACTTATTTTAAATAGGGTTCTTGAGTCTAAGGAGGCAGAAGAAGATGACAAATAAAATTATTACAGAAGGAAAAACTTCTACAGAAGCAATAGAAATAGGACTAAAGCAGTTACACACAACAAGAGAAAAGGTAGAAATTAAGGTCTTAGAAGAAGAAAAAAGAAACTTCTTTAGTATTCTTACTCCAAGAACGGTAAAAGTAGAACTTTGTTTAAAGGAAACAGAAAACGAGAAAAAAGAAGAAGTAAAAACAACCGAATATATTGTTACAGAAAAAGAATTAAACACAGGCAAAGAGAGAATAGAAACTTTTTTGCAACAATTTATTAAATCAGAAAAATTAGACGAAATTGTTTATAGCGTAAAAGTACAAGACCAGAAACTAAATGTTTTTATAGAGGGAAAGAACTTAAACTACTTAATTGGATATAGAGGAGAAGTGCTAAATGCATTTCAAAGTATCCTTTCCTCTGTTGTTAACAGAGGTCTAGACAATCGTTGTCGAGTGGTGGTAGATATAGAAGGATATCGAAAAAAACGCGAAAAGACATTAGAAGAATTGGCAGAAAAGATTGCTAAAACAGTAATGAAAACAAATAAAGCAGTAACACTTGAGCCAATGAGTGCTTTTGAGAGAAAAGTGATTCATAGTAAATTACAAAATCATCCAAAAGTAAAAACATATAGTGTAGGAGAAGAACCATATCGTAAGATTATTATTTCATTAAAATAAAAAAGTACAGAAGTCAAAGTTCTGGAAAATATTTAAGGTAATTCTTAAAATAATTTTCTAAACTTTGACTTCTTTAAGTAAAGGAGGAACATATGAGTACCATTGTTGCCATCTCTACAGCACCAGGAATAGGTGGGATTGGCATTATCCGAATGAGCGGAAAAGAGAGTTTTTCTATCTTAAAGAAAATTTTTGTATCGAAGAAACAAGGGGAAGAAAAAGGATATACCTTAAAATATGGGAAAATAAAAGACCCAAAAACAGAGAAGATAATTGATGAAGTGTTAGTTTCGTTTTTTCTTGAACCACATAGTTATACTACAGAAAATATGTGCGAAATTAATTCTCATGGGGGCTCTGTTATAATGCGAAAAATATTAGAATTATGCTTGGAAAATGGAGCTCAATTAGCACAGCCTGGAGAATTTACAAAAAGAGCCTTCTTGAATGGAAGAATAGACCTTTCTCAGGCAGAATCTGTTATTGATATTATTCATAGTAAGACAGAAAAAGAGTCTCAAGCGGCGATGCAACAGCTACAAGGAGCTTTATCAGAGGAAATTCGTATCATTCGTAACCACGCAATGAATCTTTTAGTAGATATAGAAGCATCGATTGATTATCCAGAATATGATATAGAGGAAGTAAGTAGCAAAAAGGCAAGTATTATGCTAGAACAGATAATAGAGAAACTAGAAAAATTAAGGGAGTCTTTTGATAGTGGTAAACTAATAAAAGAAGGAATTAAAGTAGCTATTATTGGAAAACCAAATGTAGGAAAATCTTCTTTGTTAAATGCTATTTTAAAAGAAGATAGAGCAATTGTTACGGAATATGAAGGTACAACAAGAGATTTGATAGAGGAAATAATAAATATAGAAGGAATACCTCTTAAAATAATTGATACAGCAGGGATTAGAAAAGCACAAGACAAAGTAGAGCAAATCGGAATAGAACGTTCTCGTCAGATGACAAAACAAGCAGAGCTTATTTTAGCAATGTTTGATGGTTCAAAAGAAATAGACTGCCAAGATAGAGAAGTTCTAGATTTAATAAAAGATAAAAATGCAATTATTATTTTAAACAAGAGAGATTTAGGAAAAAATATAAAAGATTGGACAGAAATTCAAAGGATAGGAAAACCGATAGTAGAAATTTCAGCATTACAAAAAGAAGGAACAGAACAAATTTCAGAGCAAATTAAGCAAATGTTTCATTTTAATAAAATTCAACCCCAAGAAGGTATTTTAGTTACGAATGTACGTCATAAACAATTCATTACAGAGGCATTAGATAGTGCTAAAAAAGCACACCAAAGTGTGAAAGAAAAGACTCCGATTGACCTTAGTGCAATTTATATAAAAGAAATATTAGAAAAGCTTGGTAGTATTACTGGAGAAACGGTATCAGAAGGTATGATAAAAGAAATCTTTTCTAAGTTCTGTCTGGGAAAATAGAACGAGTTTTACAAAAAGACAAACTTTTTTAAAAATACTTGTGTACAAAGAAAAAACAAAAAAACAAACAGAGAAATCTGTTCTATAAAGAACGAGGAACATAAAAATAACAAAGAAACGTTACAAAATAACAACAAAACGTTACAAAAAACGAAAAGAGGGAAACAAAGATGACATATCAAGCAGAAAATTTTGATATTGCAGTAATTGGAGCAGGACATGCTGGGTGCGAAGCTGCGTTAGCCGCATCAAGAATGGGTATGAAAACAGTCCTGTTTTCTATCAGCTTAGAGGCTGTAGCAAATATGCCATGTAATCCCAGCATTGGAGGGACCTCAAAAGGACATTTAGTAAGAGAAATAGATGCCTTAGGGGGAGAAATGGGAAAAAACATTGACAAAACATTTATTCAATCTAAAATGTTAAATACTTCTAAAGGACCAGCTGTTCATTCTTTAAGAGCACAAGCAGATAGAAAAAAATATCAGCAAGAGATGAAACATACTTTAGAAAAACAACCCAATTTATATTTAAAACAGGCAGAAATTGTAAAGATTGAAACAAAGGGAAATAAAGTCATTTCTGTACAGACTAATATTGGTGCAGTCTATCCTGTAAAAGCAGTAATTTTAGCAACAGGTACTTATTTGAAAGGAAAAATTTTTATTGGGGAAGTTTCATATGAGAGTGGACCAGATGGTGTTTTTCCGGCAAATCAGTTATCGAATTGTTTAAAAGAACTAGGAATTGAATTAGTAAGATTTAAAACAGGGACTCCAGCAAGAGTAAACAGAAAAACAATTGATTTTTCTAAAATGGAGATTCAAAATGGTGATGAAGATATTATTCCTTTTTCTTTTGAGAACAAAAAAAAGAAAATAAAGCAAGAGCCATGCTATTTGACTTATACAACAGAAAGGACGCATCAAATTATTCGAGATAATCTTCATCGTTCTCCACTTTATGCGGGAGAAATTAAAGGAACAGGACCTAGATACTGTCCTTCTATAGAAGATAAAGTAGTACGTTTTGCAGATAAGCCAAGACATCAAATTTTTATTGAACCAATGGGAACGGATACAGAAGAAATGTATGTACAAGGAATGAGTTCTTCTTTGCCAGAAGAGGTGCAAATTCAAATGTATCGTTCTATTCCTGGATTAGAAAAAGTAGAGTTTACAAGGCCAGCCTATGCAATTGAGTATGATTGTATAGAACCATCTCAATTAAAGATATCCTTAGAAAGTAAACAAGTTGAAGGAATGTTTTTTGCCGGACAAATCAATGGAACATCTGGATATGAAGAGGCTGCAGCACAGGGGATTATAGCAGGAATCAATGCCGCTAGAAAGGTACAAAAAAAAGACCCAATTATTTTACATAGGTCAGATGGTTATATTGGTGTTTTAATTGATGATATTATCACAAAAAGTACAAATGAACCATATAGAATGATGACTTCTAGGGCGGAATACCGCCTTTTATTAAGGCAAGATAACGCAGATTTAAGACTTACTGAAATAGGTTATGAAGTAGGGATAATTTCTCAAAAAAGATATAAACAGTTTTGTAAAAAAAGAGAAAATATTCAAAAAGAAATACAAAGAGTAAAACAGTATGTGATAAAACCAACAGAAGAAGTCAATAAATTTTTAGAAAGACATCAGTCTTCTCCTATCTTAGGAGGAATAAAGCTGGCAGAATTATTACGAAGAAGTGAGCTGTCTTATCAAGATTTAAAGAAAATAGATTTAGAAAGACCAAGACTTTCTCAAGAAGAAAAAGAAGAAGTAGAAATTCAAATAAAATATGAAGGGTATATCAAATTGCAAGAAAGCCAAGTGGAAAAATTTAAAAAACTAGAAAATAAAATTCTTCCACAAGACTTAGATTATAGCACGGTTCTAGGAATTTCTTTAGAAGCAAGGCAAAAATTAAATAAATATAAACCAAATTCAGTAGGGCAGGCCTCTAGAATATCGGGGGTATCACCAGCAGATGTTTCAGTTCTTTTAATTTACCTAGAACAAAAAAAGAAAGGAAAGTAGATGGAAGAAAAAGAATTTAAAGAAAAATTAAAAGAAAAAGTACAAAAACTAGAAGTAAATATAACTCAAAATCAATTAGAACAATTTTGGCAATATATGAATGTGTTATTACAGTGGAATCAAAAAATGAATTTAACGGCTATTGTAGAGCCACAAGAGATTATATTAAAACACTTTATCGATAGTCTTACTATAATAAAAGAGATAAAAGAAGAGCAAAGAATAATTGATGTTGGAACAGGAGCTGGGTTTCCGGGAATTCCATTAAAAATAGTAAAACCAACGCTATCAATAACATTAATGGACTCTTTAAATAAAAGGATTACTTTTCTACAAGAGGTTGTTAAAACACTGAAGTTAGAAAAGATAGAATTAATTCATGCAAGAGCAGAAGAGTTAGCAAGAACAAAAGAGCATAGAGAACAATATGACGTTGCTGTCTCCCGTGCTGTTGCACCGCTAAATGTGCTTTTAGAATATTTAGTTCCGTTTTTAAAAGTAGGGGGAGAAGCAATTTGTATGAAAGCAGGAAGTATTGAAAAAGAAACAGAAGAGGGAAACAAGGCTCTTGAAGTACTAAATTGTGAAATAAAAGAGAAAAAAGAATTATATCTAGTAGATACAGACATACAAAGGACTATTTTGGTAATAGAAAAGAAAAAACAGACAAAAGAGTGTTATCCTAGAAAGGCAGGCACCCCAAAAACAAAACCGATTATTTAACCAGAAAAATTAATAAAACCTGCGAAATTCATTGACTTTTTCGCAGGTTTTTTATATGATTAAGATACGGATTTTTTAGATTGGGGAGGTATTACTTTGGGGAAAGTTATCGCAATAGCAAATCAAAAAGGTGGTGTAGGAAAGACTACAACCTCAGTAAATTTAAGTGCAATGTTAGCAAAAAAGGGAAAAAAGGTGTTATTAATTGATGCAGACCCTCAGGGAAATGCTACTAGTGGCTTAGGAGTAAATAAGGATTTAGAAATTTCACTTTATGATGTTTTAGTAAATGAAGAGGAAATAGAAAAAGGAATTGTAAAGACAAATAGCAAAAATCTGTTCGTGTGTCCGTCTAACATTAATTTAGCTGGAGCAGAAGTAGAGCTTGTTTCAATGATTTCTAGAGAACAAAGATTAAGAGACCAATTAGACAATATAAAAGACCAATATGAGTATATTTTAATTGATTGTCCTCCTTCATTAGGACTAATTACTCTAAATTCTTTAACTGCTTCGGATAGCGTTTTAATACCTGTTCAATGTGAATATTTTGCATTAGAAGGATTAGGACAACTAATGAATACAATTAATTTGGTAAAAAAGCATCTTAATACAGAATTAAAAATAGAAGGTGCCGTTTTAACAATGTATGACATTAGGACAAACCTTGCGAATCAAGTTGTAAAAGAAGTAAAAAAATATTTTCAAGACCGCGTATATAAAACAGTTATTCCACGAAATGTAAAGTTAAGTGAGGCACCAAGCTATGGAATGCCAATTACATTATATGATGCTCGCTCAAAAGGTGCAAAAGCATATGAAAAATTAGCCAAAGAGTTTCTAAAGAAAAATGAAGAGGAACAAAAAGCTAAGCATATGGCTTAAATACAAAAAACAAGAAAAGGTGGTTACTTATGGCAAAGAAAACAGGATTAGGAAAAGGGTTAGATGCCCTATTTGGTGAAAATTCTATTTTAGAAGAGAAAATAGACGAGACAGGAGAAAAAATTCAAAATTTAAAAGTAATAGAAATTGAACCAAATCGAAATCAACCAAGAAGACAGTTTGACGAAGAAACATTAGAAGAACTGGCACAATCCATCAAACAGTACGGTTTATTACAACCAATTATTGTTTCTAGAAAGCAAGACTATTATGAAATTGTAGCAGGAGAACGTCGTTGGAGAGCATGTAAAAAAGCAGGAATTTCAGAAATACCAGCTATTATTCGTGAAGATGATGAAAGATTAAATAAAGAAATTGCATTAATTGAGAATATTCAAAGAGAAGATTTAAATCCAATAGAAAAGGCTGTTGGAATTCGAAACTTAATGCAGGAATATGGCTTAACACAGCAAGAAGTAGCAGATAAATTAGGAAAAGCTAGAAGTAGTATAGCCAATAGCGTTCGTTTATTAAATTTAGATGAAAGAGTAATTGAATTAGCCTTAGAAGGTAAATTAACAGAAGGACATTGTAAATCTATTTTATCGATTCAAGATAAAGAGAAACAATATGAATTAGCTAACTATATTATTCAGTCAGGGGATAGTGTACGAGAAGCAGAAAAGAAATTAGCGAGAAACAAGCCTAAAAGTAAAAAAGTTCAAAAATATGAACCAATTTATCGTGATATAGAAAGTAGTTTTCAAAGCTTTTTTGGAACAAAAGTAAAATTAGATGCGGGACAAAAAAAAGGAAAAATTGTAATAGAATACAATAGTAATGATGATTTAGAAAGAATTTTGGGATTAATAAAAAAATAGAAAAAGAAAGGAAAAAGTATGGATTTTATGTTAAGTTTTTTACAAACAGACCTTTTTACTATCTTATTAAGTGTAATGATTATTTTATTATTTATTTTATATTTAGTTAATGTTATTAAATTAAGCAAATTAAATAAAAACTATCGAGCTTTTATGAAAAAAATAGGAAAAGGGACAGACCTTAGTGATACATTAAATGAATATATGGACAAGACAGAAAAAGTACAACAAAAAAATCAAGAAATTATAGAATATTGTAAAAGAATCAATCAAGATATGACCAAATGTATTCAAAAAGTGGGAATTGTGAGATATAGTGCTTTTAAAGATACCGGAAGCGATTTGAGTTTTGCCCTTGCTTTATTAGATAATGACAATAATGGTGTTGTTTTAAATGGTATTTATTCAAGGGAAATGTCTAATATTTATGCAAAACCAGTTCAGGCAGGAAATTCTACTTATACTATGTCAGAAGAAGAAAAACAGGCAGTAGAGAAAGCTATTCATTCTTTAGGTAATATTATTAAGGAATAATAAATTGTTCAATTCCGCATATAAGTAAGAAAAAAGGGAAATAATTCTATTGACAAAAAAAGCATAAAATGTTAATATATTAAATGTTACTATATTTGTAGTAGCATTTATGGAGAGGTGGTCGAGTTGGTTTATGGCACCAGTCTTGAAAATTGGCGTAGGTTTATAGCCTACCGTGGGTTCGAATCCCACCCTCTCCGCCAAATAAAGAACTAATGGAGATTTACCCAAGTGGTTGAAGGGGACGGTTTGCTAAACCGTTAGGGTTGCGTAAGTGGCCGCGAGGGTTCAAATCCCTCAATCTCCGCCAAAAATAATATAAATGTATTATGCATTTATATTATTTTTTTGTGTAACGAAACCCCCTTGTTTTACAGGGGGTTCTAAAAGCTTTTAGCTATGAGTACAAAAATGCCTCCTTTTTGATATAATAAATGAGGGTATTACCAACCGCAAAAAATAAAATCAAAAAAGAGGCATTGTCTATGAAAGACAATAATAGTTTAGCACATAGTACTTGGAATTGTAAATATCATATAGTATTTGCACCAAAGTATAGAAGGATGGAAATATACGGAAAAATAAGAAAAGATGTAGGAAATATATTGAGGAGATTATGCGAACAGAAAGGTATTGAAATAATAGAAGCAGAATTATGCTTGGG
>DBFJJM010000072.1:0-2450 GCA_048393175.1 Candidatus Merdicola sp. | reverse complement strand
ATTTGTGTTACCTAAAAATGCCTATTTTAGTACATTTTTAACAGTAACTTTTCAATCAATGAAAAAAGCTGAGACAAAATACTTTTCAGGTATTCTACCCCAACTATTGACTTTGAACCCCTTTTTCAAGATAAAGGCGACAAAAAAATCAACCTTTACAGTTGATTTATCAATGTTTTCGTCTGGTGCGACGATTTTACTTAATGGAGGCGTTGGGCGGATTCGAACCGCCGAATCGGAGTTTTGCAGACTCGTGCCTTACCACTTGGCTACAACGCCATCTAATAATATATATGCTATAGTGTTAAAAATAGTACTTAAAAAAATATGGAGCGGGAAACGGGGCTCAAACCCGCGACCTCTGCCTTGGCAAGGCAGCACTCTATCAACTGAGCTATTCCCGCATCTGAAATGTAATTAATATAATAACAAAAATTAGAAAATAAGTCAATATCTATTCTAGAAAAATGTGTTTGTATCATTTGTTTTTAATTTAAGCCTACGGAATAAGTAATTCTTATGAATATTTTACATAATGTATTGAAAAATCAGTAAAAATGTAATATAATTGTAATGTAAGTTTAATGAAAAATACCAGGACTTCAATTAAATACTTCCGTAAAAGCTTTTTTTTACTTTAATACTATATGTAAAATTTAGGAAAATATTACTATTGACTTGTATTGCAGAAAGAGTAAAATAGAGATAAGGAGTCTAATGTAGAAAAGGATGGGAAAAACATGAAAAAGAAAATGATAGGACAGAAGAGAATTTTACTTTTTTTAATCATGCTTGTTGCCATGATGTTTCTTTCTAGTACATCATTTGCAGCAACACAGAAGTTTGGGTTACAAGAATATCGTAGGCTAGATGCAACTGGAAAACAGTTTGCCTACAAAGAGCAAAACAAGATTGTATGGGATATTGTAAAATATGATAATGGAGGAACAACTTTTAGTTACAATGATGCAATTTATTGCTTAAAAGCAGAGCAAGGCTTTTATACAGAAGCAAGTGCGGATGGAGTAACAGCAGATTATAATGCTTCCTATAATTTTAGGAATAAAAGTGAAATTGTAGCACCCCAATATCCAACTCAATATTATGGGCAGATACTATGGATATTAGACCATGTATTTGTACCTGTTTATGACCAATCAGGAAATCTTACTAAAGAATCAGCAGCAGATAGAGAAAGATTATTAGATGCTGCTTTTCAGCATGAATTAGCAAAAGACCCTACTTTTACAGGTACATTGGAAAATACAGAAGCTACTGACAATGATATTGAAGTAGCACAGCAAATGGCAATTTGGTATTTTACCAATGAAGAAGATGGTCATTATCATACAGATGATAATATAGGAAGACCAATTTATCCAGAGATGTGGATTAGTCAAAACCAAAATGGAGTAAAAGGTGAATATCAAGGGATGGATGATATTAACCCTTACCGAAAAGAAGAAACGCAGGCTATTTATAAATATTTAATCGAAGAAGCAAAAGAAAACAGTAACTATAATCCAGTAAGTGGAGCACCAATTAGTTTAGAGCAAACAACACCTAGCATGGAAAAAAGCGGAGATAACTATATTATTGGGCCATATAAAATAAATAAACTAAATGACAATGATTATACATTAGAGGCGAAATTTACAACAAGTGATGGAAGAGAAATTACATCTAGCGAGTATAAATTATTAACAGATAAAAATGGAACAGAAGCACCGGCAGGCTCTACTATTAAAAGCTTAGTAGGGAAAGAATTTTATATTTCTGTACCAGTTTCTAGAATAGATAAGAAAAGTGTTACCTTTAGTATAAATGGCACAACCTATCCAACAATTAAATTAACATACTGGACAAATGCAACAGCAGTATCGACTACTCAACCATTGGTAATGATAGAGAAAACAAACGAGCCAATTAACGGAGAAAATACAGTAGAAGTACCAATCGAAGGACGCTATCAGATACAATTAGAAAAAGTAGATAAAGAAAATCCAAGTCTAAAACTAGCAGGAGCAGAATTTGAAGTGACACTTCCGGGAAAGGCTAAGGAAACAAAAACAACAGATAGTAATGGAATGTTAGATTTAGGAACAGTAGAAATAACAGATATTGTGAATAAAGATACGATTATTGTAAAAGAGACAAAAGCACCAGAGGGATATAACAAGATATTAGATAGTATGACAATTGAAGTGGAAAAGCAAGTGGTAGAGGGAAGTTTTGTAGCAAAAAATGCAACCATTACTTCAGGACAAGTAGAAGGAACGAGTGTAGTAGTAGAGGGTAATACTATAAAAATAGTGGTAGCAAATGTACTAATTGAAGGAAACTATCAGATACAGTTAGAAAAAGTAGATAAAGAAAATCCAAGTCTAAAACTAGCAGGAGCAGAATTTGAAGTGACACTTCCGGGAAAGGCTAAGGAAACAAAAACAACA
>DBFJJM010000071.1:0-17540 GCA_048393175.1 Candidatus Merdicola sp. | reverse complement strand
TTGTCTTGTTTTATTTCTTCTCCTTCTAGAAGTTTTTGCTCTTTTTCTGGCTGTATTATTTTTTCTGCTTTTTCTGGGTCTTCTGGTTTTTTCGTCTCCTCTTTTGGTTTTGGATTTTTAGTCTTCTTCTCTTGCTCTTTTGCTTCTTTTTCTAACTCCTTTTCCTTAATACTAATAATAGGAATATTAGCATATAAAGCAGGGGCTCCATTGGTTCCATCTTCATTCGTTTTATTTGTTAGTCTTACATCAATTGCATTTTCGTCTACATCAATATATTTTTTAATCACTTCTATAATTTCCTGTTTCATCATATCTAAAAAATCAGCAGATACATTGGCTCTATCTTGCATTAGAACTAAATGCAATCTTTCTTTTGCTGTATTGGAACTTTCTTCACGGCTTTCTGCTTTTCCGATTCTCTTAAAAAATTTTAGTATGCTTTCAAACATGGTTTAACCTCCCATTTTATTGCGTTTTATTTTATGTGAAATAACCTTTTTAATCTTGCCAAAAAGCCTTTTTCTCTCCCTGGAATTGTAACTTCAATATTCTCTCCTAAAATTCTTTTTGCAATTTCCATATAGGCTCTACTAGAAGGAGCTTTTTTATTAGAAATAACTGGTTCTCCTTTATTGGTTTGAGTAATAATATATTCATCATCTGGTACCACACCAATTAAATCAATTGATAGTAAATCAACAATGTCTTCTACATCCATCATTTTCCCTTTTCTTACCATTTCTGGTCTTAATTTATTAACAATTAATTGTGGGTTTTTTATCTCAGATGATTCTAATAATCCAATAATACGGTCTGCATCACGAATCGCAGAAATTTCTGCCATTGTTACTACAATAGCACGGTCTGCTCCTACAATAGCATTTTTAAATCCTTGCTCGATTCCAGCCGGACAATCAATTAAAATATAGTCAAATTCTTCTTTTAGGTTTTCTACTAAATCTTTCATTTGTTCTTCTGTAATTGCACTTTTATCTCTTGTTTGGGCAGCAGGTAATAGGAATAATTCTTTAAAACGTTTATCTTTGATTAAAGCTTGTCTTAATTTACATTTTTCTTCTACTACATCTACAATATCATAAACAATTCTATTTTCTAATCCCATAACAACATCTAGATTACGAAGACCAATATCCGTGTCTACTAAGACTACTTTTTTTCCTTCTACTGCTAAGGCAGAACCCAAGTTTGCTGTTGTTGTGGTTTTTCCTACTCCTCCTTTACCGGACGTAATAACGATAACCTCTCCCATTTCTATCTTCCTCCTTGAAGTTATTTGACAGATTTTTCTAATAACATAAAATTTGACACTATAATCATATACGCAAATGGGCAAAAAGTCAATCTGTACAAGGAAAAAAACGAAGAAAACCATAAAGTTTCTTCGTTTTTCTTTTCTTCGTTTTTTATCGATTAACATCATAATCAAAAATGGTTTCCCCACTTCCATCTATTAATTTAGCTGAATAAATTTTTCCTTTAAAATAACTATCTGATGGCCAAGAAGATTTTCCTAAGTAGTTTTGTCTTCTTTCTACATTCGGAATACCATATATTACAGAAGAAACAGAATTAATTGAGGTTGCTACTGGAGCATCATTTATTTTCATTTCACCTTTATAAAAGGTAGCTTGTGTATAAATACGGGTAGAAATCTTCATTTTCTGATTTAAATTAATAACATTTCCATTTGTTTTAACATCAAACTGTTTTACTTCAACAGCATTTTGTGTTTTTATATAAAAAGCAAGTTTTGGTGTAGTCGTAGGTGTTTGGAGTATAATACTATCATATCCATCTCCTTTATTCGTATCATATCCATTTCCTAACATCAGTATCATAGAATTGTTATTTAGTGCTTCATATTTTACTGTTGCTTCAAAGGTAAGCCCATCTTCATAATGAAAGTTTTTAGAAAGAGTTGGAATTTGAATAAAATCATCGATTCCGTCAAACGCAATAGCCCAAGTCCCATCACTTTCTTTTATGACTGTATTTCCGTTTAAAGTAGCATGATATCCATTTGCCGAAAAGTCTTGTAATTTATCATTTGTAACACTAAATGGTAATCTTTCTTCCCCTAATGAAATACCACTTTGACTTACTGGTTCAATAACAAAAGAAAAATCTTGTTTTCCATATAGTTTTTGTCCTGATGCTAATGACAAAGTAGTATGATAGGTTTTTTCCTGCTTTTCTCCTCCTTCTAAAACGAGCTCTTCAATTACTCCATTTTGACTTTGAATAGTTTGTCCTGTCTTTGTTTCTTCCATAGTAATATCAAAAATAGCAGTTGGTTTTTGGTTGCTATCTTGTACCGCTATTTTATAATTTAGATTCTCATTACTAATAATTTCTTTTCCCTCTTGGACCGTATAATTTTTTGCTTGTAAATCTAATGTACTTGATTTACTTGTCATATCCATTATCATATTAGCATTACTAGTAGGAGAAATGATTGCATTAAAATGAAGCTCACGTCTTGCATCCACACATAACTGATAGATTTCTTCTAAACGTAATAGTTTGTCTGCATATAGCACTTTTAACTGTTTTGATGCTTCTAATTGATTTTGTTTTGCTTGGTTTATACTCACAAAACTTGTAATTAAAAGACCCACAAAAAATAAAACTGCAATTAATACAAATAATGTGATAGAACCTGTATTTTGTCTTAGTTTTTTCATTTGTTTCCCTTTCTTTATTCTTCGCTAAGGTCAGAAATAACTAAATGATAAGATGCCTCATCTAGAAAAGGCACAGCAAAACTATCAAAAAAGTTATCCCTTCCTCCTCTTACTAATTGGCTTTCTCTTGCTGTTAATATCTCCCCATTTCCTAATTCTAATCCCATTCCTTCTACTACTCTTCCTCCATTATCTGCAAATACAACAGTAAATAGATTTATATTATTGGGAGCATCGATATAATATGAATCATTATAGGGCATTTCTTCTTCTGTATAAAAAGTATTGATTAATTGCTTTTCTTCGCAAAGCATATCAAAAACCCCAAAAACATTTTGAGTAGTCGTTCCTTGAAGATTATCTATATAAGGAATACCTTCACAATAACCTGTTAATGCATCTGCTGGTCTCATATAAGAAATATCACCATTGTTAGCATATAAAGTAAGAAAGCCAACTGCTCCCCAATCTAAGTTGGTTGTTGGATAAAAATGCTGTTGCATATTGTATAACTCTTGTGCAATTACACTATTGGCAACAGCATCAATATAATATTCCGCAAAAGACGATTCAAAACTTGCTTTATGAGGAGTTTTTCCTGGCTGGCTATTTAAAAGCTCTCCAGAATTTGCTCCTGTATTACGAAACTTACTAATCCAAAATCCAGTTAATTCCTTGTGCTTTTCTGTATTATTATTGAGGTCATAATAATCTTTAGAAAAAGCCTTATGCACACTTTTTCCTCCTGTGCCTTGCTCAAAATAAAGGCCTCCTGATGAAGTATAATGAGAAAAACGGGGAATCCAAACATACATACTTGTTAAATCGCTTTCGTTTAATATCGTTCCTTGTGCATAGGTTGTCCCATAATTTAAAATAGCATTTGCCCACTTATTTTGCTCTTTACTATAATCATACCAGTCTGGGTCAGTTTCTACTGTAGCAATCCAATCATTTCCATCCCATTTAATCGGTGTCATATGGGACGTTAACTTAGGAGGATTAGCATTTCGTGCATTATCCTCTTCTGGTATTGGAGTAGAATGATGAAGAGCATCATAGACCATTTGATAAACTTCTGGAAGTCTAGCTATTTCTTTTGCATATGTTTGTTTTAGTTGCTTGGATGCTTCTGTTTGAGTTATTTTTAATTGGTTTGTAGATACAAATACGGTTAATAAAATTCCAACAAAAAATAAAATACTAATTAGTACAAATAAGGTAACAGACCCTTTATTTTGTTTCCAATTTTTCATGTTTTTCTCCTTTTTCTTCATTATATCCAATCCGTTTTTTGATTTCAATTGTTTTTTTCTTTTTCTTTTTGTTTTAACCAATTTATTCTTTCTTGATGCAATTTTTCTTCCCATTGCTTTGCTTCTAATGTTCCATATTTTTCTTTTATCTTTTCTCCTGTTACTTTTTTTAGACATTCTGTTCCGATTGTTAAAAACTCTCCTTTTTTTCTTTCTTCACCTTTATCCGAGTTTACTACGATTTGCATTCCTTCTAATCCTAAACTAGATTTTGAAATACGCTCAATAAAAGAAACTTGTTTCGAAAGACTCATTTTCTCAAAAATGCCTCCTCTCATGTGCTCTTTTGCTGCTACTTTTCCACAAGCTATCCACTTTTTGGGAACACCGAATTCGTTTTCCTAGTTTTTCTACTAAACTAACACCTCTTTCTTCATGTCCATAATGATGTGGATACATTTCTTTTGGAGTCGTTCCTTTCCCCAAATCATGCACCAAACAGCTAAAACGAATTTCTAATTTATCGGTCTGTTTAACCGACCTATCTACTACCTGCATAGTATGAATAAAACTATCTCCTTCTGGGTGGTATTTCTCTGGTTGTAAGCTTCCTATTAAATCGGCTATTTCTTTAAAGTGAACCTCTAATATGTTTGCTTGTCTTACTATTTCAAAAAACGCAGAAGGTCTATTACTTGCTAATGCTTTTCTAAACTCTTCAAAAACACGCTCCTTGGGAAGAAAGAGAAGTTCTTGTTTCATTTGTTCGATTTTTTGTAATGTTTGTTCTTCTACTTTAAAGTCTAGACATGCTGCTAAGCGGGCTACTCTGTATGCACGAAGAGGGTCCTCTACAAAAGCATCCGAAACTGCTCTTAACACTTTATCTTGTATGTCTTTTCTTCCTCCATAAGGGTCTATTATCTTTCCTGTTAATACATCTATTGCCATTGCATTAATTGTTACATCTCTTCTTTTTAAATCCTGCTCAATCGTTATGTCTTCTCCGGTTTGTATCGAAAAATCCTGATGCTTTTGCCCTATCTTTTTTTCTCTTCTAGCAAAAGCAAATTCCATTTGTTCGAGCTCAAAAACAGGAAATGCTTTTCCTATTTTTTTAGCTTGCGGAAAAAGAGCTTGAAACTGATTGGGGTCCATCCCAATAATACAATAGTCTCTATCTTGAATTGGCTTTCCTAAAAAACGATCGCGAACTGCCCCTCCTACTAAGTATAGTCTCCCTTTTTCTTGTTCTATTTTCTTTGCTATTTCTACTTCTTTCAAATTTCTTCTTCCTTTCTTTTTTTAGTATAACATAAAATTTCAAAAACTTGCATTTTTCATTCATTTTTTTCCCTTTCAAATCAGCTTTTTTTCTTGACATTGCTAGGGATTAATCATATACTTAGTTTGTAAAAAAGAAAAGGAGGTTATGCAAAACATGGATAACTTAATTGAAATTCGTTGGCATGGAAGAGGAGGACAAGGTGCTAAAACAGCATCCCTTTTACTAGCAGACGCTGCATTTAATACTGGAAAATACATTCAAGGTTTTCCGGAATATGGTCCAGAAAGAATGGGTGCTCCTATTACTGCCTACAATCGTATTAGTGATAAACCAATTACGATTCATAGTAATATTTATCATCCAGATTATGTTGTTGTTGTAGATGATACTTTGTTAGAATCAGTAGCTGTCACATCTGGATTAAAAAAAGAAGGTGCAATTGTCATTAATACCACAAAAGATGCTACTTATCTAAAAAAAGTTTTACAGGGATATCAGGGAGATATTTATACCATTGATGCTAGAAAAATCTCAATGGATGCACTTGGAAAATATTTTCCTAACACTCCTATGCTTGCTGCTATTGTAAAGGTAAGTAATCTTATGACAGAACAAGAATTATTAGAAGATATGAAAGGGTCGTTTGCTCATAAATTTGCCAAAAAACCAGAAGTGATTGAAGGAAATATGAAAGCAATTGAAATGGCATTGCAAGCGGTTCATAAAATAGAAAAATAAAGAAAGGAAGGAAAAACATGCAAATTAACAAAGACACTCCTATGGAAGAATTAACTCTTGGTGGTGATATTTATGATGCTGGAAATGCTAAAGAGTTTAAAACAGGAGATTGGCGTAGTGTAAAACCTATTTTTCTAGAAGAAAAATGCAAACAATGTGGTTTATGCTTTCCGGTTTGTCCTGATAATGCTATACCTGTTACAAAAGAAATGAAACGTACTGATTTTAATTATGATTATTGTAAAGGCTGTGGGGTATGCAGTAAAGTCTGCCCTTTTGAAGCAATCGAAATGAAAGAGGAGGGAAAATAAAAATGGGAATTCGAGAACGTTTAAGTGGAAATGAAGCTGCTGCTATTGCTATGAAACAAATTAATCCAGATGTAGTGGCTGCGTTTCCCATTACACCATCTACCGAAATACCGCAATACTTCTCTACTTTTGTCGCAAATGGAAGTGTAGACACGGAATTTGTTGCAGTAGAAAGTGAGCATAGTGCAATGAGTGCTTGTATTGGTGCACAAGCAGCAGGAGCAAGAGCCATGACCGCTACTTCTGCTAATGGCTTATCTCTTATGTGGGAAATGATATATATTGCTTCTTCTTTGCGTCTTCCTATTGTTATGTCTTTAGTCAATCGTGCTGTATCTGGGCCTCTTAATATTCATTGTGACCATTCTGATGCAATGGGAGTTCGTGATAGTGGTTGGATTATGCTTTTTTCAGAAAATAACCAAGAAGCATATGATAATTTAATTATGGCTCACCGTATTGCAGAACATAAAGAAGTATTACTACCTTTAATGGTATGTCAAGATGGATTTATTACTTCTCACTCGATTGAAAATATTGAATTAATAGACGATGATAAAGTAAAAGATTTTGTTGGGCAATATCAACCAGAGCATTACTTATTAAATCGAAAGGAACCAATTGCTGTTGGACCTCTTGATTTACAATCTTATTTATTTGAACATAAAGTACAACAAGCAGAAGCGATGAAACGAGCAAAACAGGTTATTTTAGATGTATCCAAAGACTTTGAGAAAATGACAGGAAGAAGCTATTCTTTCTTTGAAGAATATCGACTTGAGGATGCTGAAATGGCAATTGTTTGTATGAATTCTACAGCAGGTACTACTAAATATGTTGTAGATGAATTAAGACAAAAAGGAATCAAAGCTGGATTATTAAAACTTCGTGTATTTCGTCCTTTCCCTTCTGAAGAAATCGCAAAAGCGTTATCCCATTTAAAAGCAGTTGCTGTATTAGACCGTGCAGATTCCTTAAATGCTGCAGGTGGTGCTTTATATGAAGATATTACTTCTGCTATGTATGTAGAAGGCGTTTCTATTCCAATGGTAAATTATATTTATGGAATCGGTGGAAGAGATACCAAAGCAGATGAAATTGAAAGTGTTTATACGGATATGCAAGAAATACTAACTACCCAGAAAATAGCAAATCCATACCGTTATTTAGGATTAAGAAGAAAAGGAGATGAAAAATATGGCATATAATTTAAAAGAAGTGGTAGCTACGAAACCTTCTAGGTTTACTTCTGGACACAGAATGTGTGCTGGTTGTGGTGCTCCTCCTGTGGCTAGAATGATTATGAGAGCCTTAAACAAAGAGGACCATGCAGTAGTATCTAATGCTACTGGTTGTATGGAAGTTTCTACTTTTATTTATCCTTATACTGCTTGGACCGATTCTTTTATTCATACTGCTTTTGAATGTGCTGCTTCTACTATTTCAGGAAGTGAAGCTGCTTATCAAGCATTAAAAAGAAAAGGAATATTACCAGAAGACGAACATACTAAATTTATTGCTTTTGGTGGAGATGGTGGTACTTACGATATTGGTCTTCAAGCTTTATCTGGAGCAATGGAGAGAAGACATGATATGACATATGTTTGTTATGACAATGGTGCTTACATGAATACTGGTATTCAGCGTTCTTCTGCCACTCCCAAATTCACAGATACCACTACTTCTCCTGCTGGTAGTGTAATTCCTGGCAAAATGCAACCAAGAAAAGATTTGACTAAAATTATGGTAGGCCATCACTTACCTTATGTTGCTCAAACCATTGCAGTTAATAATTTTAAAGACTTATATGAAAAAGCAGAAAAAGCAATTTATACAAAAGGACCTACTTTCTTAAATGTATTAGCACCTTGTCCAAGAGGTTGGGGTTATCCAACAGATATGTTAATGCAAATTAATAAACTAGCAGTAGAAACTTGTTACTGGCCTTTATATGAAGTAGTAGATGGAAACTATAAAATTACCTATAAACCTGCTAAAAAACTACCAGTAGAAGAATTCTTAAAACCGCAAAAAAGATTTAAGCACATGTTTAAACCTGGAAATGAATGGATGATTCAAGAATTCCAAGAGGAAGTAGATAAACGTTGGCAAGAATTATTAGACTTAGAAGAAATGAGTAAAAGTGAACATTAAGTAGAAAATAGAAGGGGTTTACTTCCCTTCTATTTTTGTGTTTTCTTTTTTATCATTACATATAGCACGTTGTACCCCTATTGTTGCTAACGTATCTCCTAATTGGGTAAAGGAAGCAGCAACTAGACCAAGCTCCTCATCCGACAGATTACAGGCTAAAACATTTGCAATGGCAGTAATCGTTACCGTTAATTCACATGGATTCATACTCTCCCCCTTTTCTATTAATATGCATTTTGTTTTTCTATTATTCTTTTTTAGTTTATTTTAACTTGTCAAAATGACTAATTTTTATCTTTTGACAATATTTGGTATCTTCGTGTATAATAAGATTTATATAAAGGAGGATACCATGAACCCAATAAAAAAACTACTAGTTCAATTAGTCTCTTTTAAATATAAAAAGTTTAACAAACTGCCACAAGAACGTTCCACTAGAAGTATTCTTAGAGAAATGAAACATTTTAGGTCTAATATTTTATCTTCTAAGTCTATAGAAGATAATAAATATATTATGGTAGGTATTTTAAAATCACGAAAAACAGACAAAGAAAGATTAAAAATAATAGAAGCTATCTTTCAAAAAAGCAAGCAAGAATATTCTGAAAATTCTGACTTATTTTATTTTGGTGATTATTTTTCCACTCTTCAAGATGATAAGATAAGAGCAGATACGATTTTTCAATACATTGACTGTCTTGTTCCTTCTCCTGAAGAACAAGACCCTTTTTCTGCTTTGCAAAACGTAACAGATTTAATTGCAACAATTAAAAATTCAAACTTAAGAATTTCTACCTTTAAAAAAGTCTTCCCTAAGTTAGGAGCTGGTCTTGATGAAAGAAAAGTTTTTTCGCTTTGCGAAGTGATTTCTACTTTACCTGACGATTCACAAAAAGAAGTGGAAATACAAAATCACCGTCTCTTATCTTATGGTACTAATTTTCATTTTGCACAAGAAATCGCTCAAGATTTATTACCTTGTTTTACAAGTCCTACCCAAAAAGCAAATTTATTTCTGCAATTACACTCTAATTGCCCCAATTTAAGAACAAATGCAATGAGATTAGGAAGTGATACAGAAAGAATCAATACTATGAAAAAGATTTGTCAATTATATATGCCATCTAAAAAAGATGAAAATTTAGTATGGCAAGATTTTTCTCTTCTTCGACCCATTCAGGATAATGACAAAAAAATGGAAGCAATTGATTCTATTTTAGCTTCTTATCTAGAAAAATATTCGCATACTACTGATTCTAGTATCAAACAAGCTTTAGAATCCCAAATGCCAGAAGTAGCTTCTTGTGCGATAGATATTTTTTCTCCTAGCTCTAAACTAGATATTTCTCTTTTAACATTATTTAAGAAATACCAAAATACGGTTTATACCAAAAGTACAGATGACGGCCTTCCTTTTATAGATTCCATTAAACAAAAGCTTTCCAACAAACATTTGACTAATTCTTTGTTAACAAATGTGTTAAAAGGAGCAAATGAGCAAGATGCAATATCCCTTTTAGACCATTTTGGTCTTCAATCAATGGAAAACCAAGACGTGATACGTCAATTTCATGAATCACCAAAAGAAGAGACAGAACGATAGAACGAGGAGTGGTCCTAAAATAGGACCACTCCCTCGTTTTTTTGGACTCAGCCTTGCTTCTCCATGAGGTATTTAAAACGTTTCTGGTTGTTTGCTTTGGCAGCCTCTGATACTTTCTCGGAACGTTGGAAATTCGCTCCATACACCTCTCCTTTCTCATCAAAAAAGTATTTGCAATGTTTTCCTCTTTTGAATAGAAAGAGGTCTCTTCCTACATGATTTTTTTTCGCTGGAATAAACTGAGTCCGTTCTTTTGGCCTAGACATTATATAGCCTCCTACCTTCATTTTGGATATTACCATCTGACCTGCCTTTATTATATACTATTTACATAGTTATTTCAAATAAAAAAATACGCCTTAACGATTAAATTGCTTTTTTAACCTGTAAGGCATATCTTTATCAATACTTTTTTCTTTATTCTTCCTCTATCGGAGCATCGACTGGGCAAACCCCTGCACAAGAGCCACATCCAATACATGCCTCTTGGTCAATAATGAATTTATCTTCTCCTTGTGAAATACATCCTACTGGACATTCTGCTGCACAAGCACCACAACTAATACAAGCATCTGTAATTTTATATGCCATTTCTTTCACCACCTTTCTAGTCCTCTTCTTGATTCTTCTTTTCTAGTTTATCTAATTTTTCTAGTTCTTTTAATTCCCTTTCATGCTTTCTTTCCTCTGGGTCTATTTTTTTAGATTCTACATTTTTGATAATCTTAATGTCCTTTGCATCATACTTTTTATAGAAATATCCTTCTCCATCTCGAAATTTAACACGAACTTTTTCCTTTAACGTTTCTACTGAATCTACCATTCCTTCTCCTTCTTCTGTTTTTACAATTGCTCCTATTTTAGGAAGACGGGTTAGTTTATCTTCGTAGACATCTTGCTCATATCTTAAACAACACATTAACCTTCCACAACATCCTGAAATTTTAGATGGATTTAAGGACATGTTTTGTTCTTTTGCCATTTTAATGGATACTGCATCAAAGTTATTTAAAAAACTACAACAGCAAAGTTCTCTTCCACAAACACCATTTCCACCTATTTTTCTTACTTCATCTCTAACACCAATTTGTCTTAATTCGATTCTAGTGCGAAAAACAGAAGCTAAGTCTTTTACTAATTCTCGAAAGTCCACTCTTCCTTCTGCTGTAAAATAGAAAATAATTTTGCTATTATCAAATTTATATTCCACTTCTGTTAATTTCATTTCTAATTTATGTTTTTTTATTTTTTCCTCTGCAATGGCAAAAGCTTCTTTTTCTTTTTTCTGATTTTCTTCATAATGTTTTTCATCTCTTGGTGTTGTTTTACGGATTACTTTTCTAAGAGGTGTAATAATCTGTTCATCTGGCATCGTGCGATTTGCCATAGCAACTTCTGCATAGTCCTCCCCATTAGCAGTATCTACAATCACGTGGTCTCTGATTTCTAGTGTTAAGCTTCCTGCATCAAAAAAGTAAATTTTACCTGGTTTTTTAAATCGAATTCCTACGATATTGTTCACTCGTTTATTTCCTCCCATATCTTTAATAGTAATTGGTCAATACTCATATCAAAATTACTATTTGCTTTCAAATTTCTCTTTGTTTTTTCAATTGTTTCTATACAGTTTAAATAGTTTACTCTTTTGTTTATATTCTGCTTTCCTTTTTCTAAGAATAATAAATTCATATAATCCAAAATTGGAATAATTTGTTCTTTATTTTTTGAAAATAGTTCGGCTTGCTTCCAAAAAGAAAGAAGAGATGTGGTTTGCATGGTTTCTATTTGTTCTTCAATCTGCTTATAAATTTGCTCTTTATCTTGTAATAATAAGGCTTTTCCGATTCTTCCTTCATATAACAATAATTGTTGTTTGGTTACTTCTTTTTGCTGTGTTTTTTTAAAATAATTTGCTATTGCTTCATCTGGTATTTTGTCAAAGGTTATCTTCATGCAACGTGATAGAATTGTTTTTAAAACTTGATTTTCATTCGAAGCAATTAAAATAAGGACCATATAGCTTGGTGGTTCTTCTAGTGTTTTTAACAAACAATTTTGTGCTTCTGGTGTCATATTCTCACTATTATCAATAATATATACTTTCTTATCTGATAGAATTGGTTTTTCTAAAATTCTGGCTTGTAGTTTTCGAATTTGGTCAATTTTAATCGTTCCTTCTGAAGAAAGTAAAAAAAAGTCTGGATGATTGTTTCCTTCTAATTCAACACAAGATTTACAAGTGGTGCATGGTTTTTGCTCCTTGTTTTGACAGAATAGCATTTGTGCTAGAGCAATCGCAAATTGTTTTTTTCCTACACCTTCTGGTCCTACAAAAAGATAACTATGTGTCACTTTTTCAGTTTCTACTATATTTTTCAATTCTTTTTTTACTTTATCATTTCCAAGTAATTCTTCTAATAACATGCTGCTCTCCTTTTATTTTACTTTACCGAAGACATTAAGTGGCCAAAATCTTAATACAACCTTTCCTTCTAAACGTTCTATTGGAATACAACCAAATCTTCTACAATCTGTACTTTGATTACGATTATCTCCCACTGCAAAAATGCAATTCTCTGGCACCGTAAAATCATGAAATACTCCATCTAATGTATCTGTTGTTACACCTGGCTGAAGATATGGTTCTGCTAGCTCTTCTCCATTAATATATACGTTTCCATTTTCAATTTTAACATGTTCTCCTGGAAGAGCAATGACTCTTTTAATATAATTAATTTTTCCAATTCCTAATATATCATAGCTAAACTTTTCAAACCAATTACGGTTTTGGTCATTATATTGGGCAACTGGATTATTTAAATCCGCTTCTTCTTTTGTGATATAACCAGTAGAAGGAGCTTCAAACGTGACAATGTCTCCTCTTTGTGGTGTTTTTTTCATCGTTGTACCAATACGACTTAAAATCAACCTTTGGTCTGGTTCTAAAGTAGGTTTCATAGAGGGTTGTTTCACAATTGTTGGTGTTCCTACAAAATAACGAACTAGAATGGCTAGCACAACAGCTATTACAATACATAAAACCCATTCTAATATATCTTTTGCTCTGTCACTTATTTTCACGCCTTTTTTCCTCCTTTGTTTTTTCCTACTAATTATATCTTACTTTTACGGTTTTCGCAATGCTATTTTCTAAATTAGCATTAGATTCCAAATAGGAAAAGACGAAAAAAAAGACAGAACTTAAACATTTCTTTCTTAAATCCTATCTTTGTTTTAATTTTAACTTTTTCTTTCTTTTATTCCTTATTTTTTGTATTTAAATACTCAATTGCTTTTAGTGCAGCAATTGTTCCATCATTGACTGCAGTAGTAAGCTGTCTTACTTGTTTTTCAATACAGTCTCCTGCTGCAAAAACGCCCTTCTGATTTGTCTTAAAATCAGTATCTACTTTGATATAACCATCTTGGTTTGTTTGAATAAATCCTTCTATAAATTCATTTTCTGGTATTTGTCCAATTGCTAAAAAGACTCCCTCTACAGATAACTTCTCTATCTTTTCTCCTTTTTGGAGTTCTATACCTTCTAATTTTTCTTCTCCTATATAACTTTTAACAGATGTCTGGTAGAAAACTTCTACTTTCTTTTCTTCCTCTAATTGATTAATTAAAATTGGTTCTGCTGTTAGCTTTTCTAATACTTGAATCAAATACACTTTTTTACAATTTGCGGCTAGTTCTAATGCATTTACAACTGCTGTATTCCCTCCGCCAATCACTGCTACGACTTTATTTTGATAAAAAAAGCCATCACAAGTAGCACAAAAAGAAATACCCTTTCCTATCCATTTTTCTTCGTTTTCTATTCCTAACCTTTTATATTTCGTTCCAGTCGCTAGGATAATAGCAGAAGCAATGTATTTACCGCTTGTGGTAATAACTTGTTGCTTGTTTTGTATATGCTCTATTTTAATTACTTTTTCCATTTTGATTTCTCCACCAAATGCGATTACTTGTTTGTTTAAATTCTCCGACAAATCCATTCCTTTTATTTCCAAAATACCTGGATAATTTTCAATAAAAGGAGTAGAAATAATTTTTCCACCAACCACTTCTTTTTCTAATAATAAAACTCTCTTATTTGCTCTAAGAGCATAAATAGCAGCACAGATTCCTGCTGGTCCTCCACCAATTATAATAATATCATATTCCATATTCTTTCTCATCTTTCTTTTGTTTTCCTATATTTTATGTATTTCTTAGTGTTTTATACAAATGTTTTTCTATCTATGTTTCTAAAATAAATTGTTTTTATAATCGAATACAAAACAGAACAAGAAAAAGAAAAAACCTTTCTTTTTAAGAAAGGACCTCTTTTTCCTCTATAACTGGCTTAGTAGGAATGCGAAGAACTACTTCTGTCCCCTCTCCTACTTTACTTTTAATATCAATGGTTCCTTGATTGCGGTCTAAAATTTCTTTTGCAATAGAAAGACCCAGTCCCGTTCCTCCCATTTCTCTTGTACGAGCTTTATCTACACGATAGAAACGTTCAAAAATTCTAGTTAAATCTTCCTCTGGAATACCAATCCCATTATCTATAATTTTGATATATGCATCGTTATAAACAAATCCCACATAAATTTTAATGGTTCCTTCTTCTTTGGTATATTTAATGCTATTGGTTAAAATATTAATAACCACTCTTTCGATTCCATCTTTTTCTGCATAAACGGGAGGTACATTTGCTGTTACAAAACATTCTACTTGCTGCCTTTTTTTGTCTATTTCAATTTGCACTTTTTCTTGGCACTTTTTGACTAGTTCCCCTAAATCGAACTCCATTTTTTCTGTCATAGCTTGGTTATTGTCATAACGAGATAAAGTTAGTAAATCGGTTACTAATTTAGCCATTCTTCTTGCTTCTGCCGAAATCACTCCTAAGAATTTTGTTTGCATTTCTTTATCGTATTCACTTTCCATTAAGGTATCTGCGTATCCCATAATAGAAGTAATTGGTGTTTTTAATTCATGCGAAACATCTGCTACAAATTCTTTTCTCATATTATCTAACTTTACATGTTCTGTAATATCTTGTACTACAACCATAACACCAGCAGGCCTATCATTTTCATCTTTGAAAGGAGCAAAAAATAGATTAATATACTTTTCTTTAATTTGTACTCTTTGTTCAGAAGACGTCCAGTTTTCTAAATAAATAATTTTTTCCATATTAATCGATAAATTTAACTTTCCAAAAATTGTATCAAATGTATTATCCTTAGGAAGAATTTCTAATGCTCTTGTAGCAGCCGGATTAATCAAAATCACTTTTCCTTCTCGATTAAATGCTACTATTCCATCTGTCATATGAAGTAAAATGGTTTCAATTTGATTTTTTTGTCTTATCATTTCATTTAAACTTTCTTTTAGTTCTGTTGTCATATTTCCAAAGGCACTTACTAATTCATCTGCCTCGTCTGGCTTTTTTCCTTCTTCTATTGGTTTTAAATTTACCTTTTCACCTTTTGCAATTTTTTCTGCGTTTTCGATAAGACGATTAACAGGTGAAATAATCGTTTTCGATAAAAAAGCCCCAATTAAAATACAGCTTAAACCAAATACCGCTAAAATAATCATCATGACAAAATTAATTTGACTCATTTGTCCTACGATAAATGGATGCATTACACTTATCTGATTTTGTACCATCTGTTCTTGTATGGCTACTAATTGAAAATAAAAATAAGTACCCAAACCTGCTATTAAAATAAAACCAATTAGAAAAAAAAGAAGTACAATTTTAATTTGCACATTTTTGAACATATCTTTCGCTCCTTTTAAAAAATCCCATCCAAATTATTTAGGATGGGATTATCATTTGTTTAATTATCTGATGCGATATAGTAACCTACCCCTCTTTTCGTAATTAAAATCTTTGGATTAGAGGTATCTTTTTCAATTTTTTCACGAATTCTTCTTACTGTTACGTCAACCGTTCTTATATCTCCAAAATACTCATATCCCCATACCTTCTCTAGTAATACTTCTCTTGTTACCACTTGCCCTGGTTGGGAAGCAAGGTATTTTAATACTTCAAATTCTCGTAATGTTAAATCAATTACTTTATCTTCTACTCTTACTTCAAATTTATCTAAATCTAATGATAAAGCTCCTACTTTAATCTTATTCGTTTTTACTTCTGAAGGTCTTTCTTCTATTTTAGTAGTCATTTCTGCTTTTCTTAAATTTGCTTTAATTCTTGCCATTAATTCCCTTACACTAAACGGTTTTGTTACATAATCATCTGCTCCTAGTTCTAAACCTAAAATTTTATCAATTTCTTCGTCTTTTGCGGTAAGCATTAAAATAGGAACATTTAATGTATGACGGATTCTTTTACATACTGCTAATCCATCCATTTTAGGAAGCATAATGTCAAGTAAAATCAAATCTGGTTTTTGACCTAAAGCGATTTCTACTGCTGCTACTCCATCATTTGCCTCTAATGTGTTATATCCTTCTTTTTGTAGATTGTAAACTAAAATATCTACAATCGGTTTTTCATCATCTACAATTAAAATGGTTTTTTTATCTTTATCCAATTGATTTACTTCCACTTAACTTTCGCCTTCCTTTTGTACGAGTTTTCTTGTATCATTTATATCATAAGAAGATAAATAGTACAAGTTTTTTAATAAACTTTTTCTAAATTAGCAGCTCCTATGATTCCTGCTTCATTTTGAAATTTAGCTATACCAATTTTACTTTTCTCAATACGAATGCTTAGGTCTGGTTTATCGAGCCTAGCTTCTAATTTCGGAAAAAGGATTGTTTCATAATAGACAAAACTTCCTCCTATTACTAACTTTTCGCTACTAAATAAATTGATTAAATTGGATATTTGTATCGCTAAATCTTCTATGTATTCTTGTACAATATCATCAAATCTACCATCATACTTTTCATCTTGTAACAGTTTTACGATTTCTTTACTAGGAATCGTTCCTTTTTGCTCTTTGTCTCGAATCTGTTTTTTAAACGCTTTCATTGAACAATAGGCTTCAAAGCACCCCTGTTTTCCACAATTACACTTTCTTCCTTGTGGATGAATAATAACATGCCCAATACGCTTAATTTGCCTTATTAATTTTCCTTGTAAAAAAACACCTGCACCAATTCCTGTTCCTAAAGATAGAAAAATACCATTTTGAAAGTCTTTTAAATTTCCATATTGCTTTTCTGCTAAAGCTGCACATCTTCCATCATTTTCTATTAAAACAGGGACCGGTAAAAGTTGCTGCAATATTTTTGTGATAGGAAAACAATTAATGTTTAAATTCGTAGTTTTCGTAATTGAACCATTTTGTATCACCCCTGGTGTCGAAACACCAATTTGCTCTACTTCGTTTCTATCTATGTTTTGTAATAATTGTTCTAAAGATTCTAGAATCCACTTTTCTAAAAAAGATTCTATTTCTATTTTTTCTTCAGAAGAAAAATTATGAACCTTTTTTTCTAAAA
>DBFJJM010000070.1:0-1876 GCA_048393175.1 Candidatus Merdicola sp. | reverse complement strand
ATAAAAAGAGAAGTAAAAAACATAGGAAAAGTGAGGAACAAATGGAACAGAACAATGTAGAGAGCGAACTAAAGCAGATTCGTAAAGAAAAAAATAAAGTGGGTTCTACCATACTAATTGTGGTTTGTATTTTATTGGTTATTTTAATTGCCGCTTTTCTTGCTTTTTCATGGGTTAACATCAATAATAAAAATATGATAGCAGGTGTTTCTATACATGGAATTGACGTATCTGGATTAAGCAAAGAGCAAGCAGAGCAAAAGTTAAGAGGTATTATTCAAGAAAAAATGCCACAAACAATTTTGTTAGAGTATGGAGAGATGACAGCTCAATTAAATTTAGAACAGTTAGATGTCACATTTGATATTATGGGGGCAGTTAATCAAGCATATTTAATTGGTAGAGAAGGAAATGTAATACAAAACAATTGGATTGTTTTTAAAACAATGTTTCAAAAGAATAACATTGAACTACTTGTGAGATTAAACCAAGAAGAATTAGAAAAACAATTGCAAGATATTTCCTCTAAATTACCAGACACCATAATTCAAAGTAGTTATTATATAGAAGATACGAATTTAATTCTTACCAAAGGAAAAAAGGGGAAAGTAGTAGATACTGTAAAGACAAAACAAGAAATAGAAGAGGAGATTCGTAGATTAGACAAAACAGAAAAAAAAGTAACATTAGTAGTAAAAGAGCAAAACCCAGACGACATTAATTTACAAGCCATTTATGAACAAATTCACAAAGACCCTGTAAATGCATATTACACATCCGACCCTTTTGTTGTTCATCCACATGAAAATGGAGTGGATTTTGCCATTTCAATGGAAGAAGCAATACAGATACTTAGCCAAGAAGCGGAAGAATACACCATACCACTTAAAATAACCAAACCACCAGTAACGACTAATATGATTGGAACAGAAGCTTTTCCTGATTTGTTGTCTTCTTTTTCGACTAACTATAATGCGAAAAATAAAGATAGAACCACTAATTTAAAATTAGCCTCGAATAAAATTAATGGAACGGTTATTATGCCAGGTGAAACGTTTTCCTATAATACGATTGTAGGAAAAAGAACCATTGCAGCTGGATATAAAGAAGCACCAATTTATCAAAACGGGCAAGTAGTAGATGGATTAGGAGGAGGAATTTGCCAAATCTCTAGTACATTATATAATGCTGTAGTGTATGCTGATTTACAAATCATAGAAAGGCGAAATCATATGTTTGTTCCTTCTTATGTAAAAGCAAGTAGAGACGCTACAGTAGTATACGGTTCTACTGATTTTAAATTTAAAAATAATCGAAATTATCCAATTAAAGTAATTTGTTCTGTGGGAGGAGGAAGTGTCAATTTTCAAATATTCGGTTTAAAACAAGAAAATGACTGCCAAATTGAAATTCAGACAAAGATTACAGGCTCTATTGCCTATACTACACAATATGTATCTGGTTCTGGTAAAAAAGCAGGAACGGTCATTCAAAAGGGAGCAAAGGGAACAAAGTCAGAAGCGTATAAAGTAAAAAAGAGAAATGGGCAAGTAATTAAAACAGAGCTTTTATCAAAAGATACGTATAAAGCGATGAATCAATTAATTGCACAGTAAAAAGATAAAAAAGAAAGGATTTTCCCAATGTCATTAACTTAAGAAGAGAAAAATTACAAGAAATTGTGATTTTTCTCTTCTTTTTGATATAATTAGAAAAAAGAAGGTAAGAAAATGAAGTATAATCATAAAGGATTAGACTTCATCACACAAGAACTAAGGACAAGTATAATCATTGAGAAGTCTAGAAAAAGAAAACAAGACTTTAGTAGGACTAGAAAAATTGGTCCTAGACAATTAATTGAATATAATTTAAATAA
>DBFJJM010000069.1:0-4134 GCA_048393175.1 Candidatus Merdicola sp. | reverse complement strand
TTCCTATGTTTTTCTTTTTTCATAAAAGAAAAAAGAACTTATTTTTCATAAGTCCTTATAAAATCACGTCTCTTTTTAAATATCCGTTCTTGTACCTTTCCTAATCCGATAAACTTACTTTCTTTTGTATTGATTCGATAAATACCATCTGGCTTTTCTACTTTTAATTTCACCCCATTTAAAAGTAGTTGCATTTTTCTATTTTCTAAAAGAATTGCTTTTTTATCTTGATATAGCTCTTCCACGCTTAAAAAATGTTTCTTTATATAGTCTACATTTTCTTGATTCTCCTCTAATTCCACTAAGGAAATCGCTTCATGAATCGAAAAATTTCCTACTTTTAGTCTTCTTAATTCTTCCATATAACCAATTGTATGTAATTTTTCTGCAATTTGTTCACATAAAGAACGAATATAGGTACCCTTAGAACAAGAAACATGAAAACGAATTTTATTTTCTTTTCTCTCTAGTAAATCTAATTCATAAATTTCTATTTTTCTAGGTTTTATAGTAACTTCTTTTCCTTCTCTTGCATATTCGTATAACTTTTTTCCCTTCACTTTAATTGCAGAATAAAGAGGAGGAATTTGTTCTTGCTTTCCTAGAAAAGAGTCAAATACCATTTGTATATTCTCATTTGTTAACCATTCTTCTAAAACAGGTTTTTCTTCTATTATGTTTCCCTCTTTATCTGCTGTATCTGTTTTTTTACCTAAAAAAATAACTGCTTCATATTCTTTATCATGTTCTATAAAATAGCCAGATAGTTTCGTTCCTTTCCCAATTAAAAGAGGAAGTACCCCTGTAGCAAGTGGGTCTAATGTTCCGGTATGACCTACTTTATCTACTTTAAAGCATTTTTTTACTCTTCTTACTACATCATGTGAAGTACAATCATTTGGCTTATCTATTATAATGATTCCATCCATTCTCTCTTTTTTTCAAAAGAGGCTATAAATTACTTTATACCCTCTTAGCCTTTCTTATTTTTTAATACTTTTTGGATTTCTTTATTAATTTTAATTTTACTTGTTCTAATTCACCTGTTATTAGGCATCCAGCTGCTCTTATATGTCCTCCGCCACCGAACATAAGGCAAATATCCGATACATTTACATAATCATTTGAACGCAAAGAAACTTTATATCCATTTTCCTGCTGATGTAAAAATACAGATACTTCCACACCTTCTATATCTCTACCAGTTTCCACAATTCCTTCATGGTCGCCTTCTTGTGCCTTGTATTTTTTAAAGTCTTCTTCTTGTATATAAGTAAAAGCAATTTTACCATCTTCTAAAAATTCTAAGCGGTTCATCGCAAGTCTTGCTAACTCAAAACTAGATTTTGTTTTAATTTGCAAAACTTTTCGATAAATACTAGAAACATTAATTCCTCTATTTAAAAGCCATGCTACAAACTCAAAGGTTTCTGAAGTAACCCCTAAATATTTAAATCCACCTGTATCAGTAATAATACCAGTTAAAAGACAAGTTCCTATTTCTTTGGTGATTTGTACTTTTAAAAATTCTAATACAATAATTAACGTCTGACAACAAGCTGGAGAAGCTGGGTCGACATAGTTATACTGAGCAAACATTGTATTACTACTATGATGGTCTATTGCAATTGTGACTTTTGCATTCTCAAAATAGCTTGCAAATCCATTTAATCTTTTCATATCAGAACAATCTAAAGAAATAGCTAAATCGTATTTTTCTTTTTTTCCCTCTTTTTTTATTTCATTTGCACCTGGTAAAAAAGAATACGTTTTAGAATAGTCTGGTATGATTACATCGACTTGTTTTTCCATTGTCTTTAACGCTAAATACATAGCAAGAGTACTTCCCATTGCGTCCCCATCTGGACTTTCATGCGTTAAAAGTACAATACTTTTTGCATTTTGAATTTCTTCTGCGATATTATCTAATGTCATATTATTCATCCTCTCTATTGCTTATTATCTTCTTGATTATTCTCTACTTTTACCTCTTTTAAAACATCCTTTAAAATAGAATCGATTCTTGCTCCATATTCCATCGAATCATCTAATTCAAATAAAATTTCTGGGGTACTACGTAAATTAATTCGTTTTGCAATTTCACTACGAATGAATCCCGCAGTTCTCTTTAATGCTGCAAAACTCCCTTTTGTATCGTTTGCATTTAAAATACTAACTGCCACTTTTGCGTATTTTAAATCTGTTGTTACTTCTACTTTCGTTACACTAATTAATCCTGTAAGGTTGGGGTCTTTTAGCTCAAATGAAATGATATGGCTAATTTCTTTTTTCATTTCTTCATCAATACGACCAAATCTAGGATTATTTTTATTTGCCATTTTTCCTTTCCTCCTTTGTTTTTCTATTTTTTCACTTCTTCCATCACAAATGCCTCAATAATGTCTCCTTCTTGTATATCATTGTATTTTTCAATCTGTAAACCACATTCATATCCTTTTGCTACTTCTTTGACATCATCTTTAAATCTTTTCAGTGAAGCTAATTTTCCTTCATGAATCACAACATCATCACGAATAACTCTTACTCCTGCATTTCTTTCTACTTTACCTGAAAGAACATAACCACCTGCAATTGTTCCTACATTGGATACTTTAAATGTCTGCCTTACTTCTATATTTCCAATTACTTTTTCTTCATATTCTGGGTCTAGCATTCCCTTCATCGCAGCTTCCACATCTTCTATGGCTTGGTAAATAACAGAATATTGTTTCATTTCTACTTCTTCTTTTTCTGCCATTTCTCTTGCACCAGTTACAGGTCTTACATTAAATGCTATAATAATAGCATTCGAAACTTTAGCAAGAGTTACATCTGATTCATTTACTGCTCCTACCGCTGCATGAATTACTCTTATTTTTACTTCCTCGTTACTAAGTTTTTCCATTGATTGTTTAACTGCTTCTACCGTTCCTTGTACATCAGCTTTTACAATTAAATTAAGTTCTTTTAGTTTACCTTTTTCAATTTGACTAAATAAGTCATCTAGCGTTACTTTTGCACTAGCACTCATTTCTTTTTCTCTTTGTGCACGTTTTCTTCTCTCAATTAAATGTTTTGCCATTTTTTCATTTTTCACTTCATAGAAAGTCTCTCCCGCTTCTGGCACTTCTGTTAATCCCATTACTTCTACAGGAGTAGAAGGAGTGGCTTTTTTTACTTTTTGTCCTTTATCATTTTTCATAGCACGGATTCTACCAATAGAAGCACCTACTACGATGGTATCTCCTTCATCTAATGTACCACGTTGTACTAATAAAGAGGCAATTGGACCTTTTGCTTTATCTAATCTAGCTTCAATTACAACACCTTTGGCTTGCTTTTTTGGATTGGCTTTTAGCTCTTTCATATCTGCTACTAATAGCACCATTTCTAATAGTTTATCAATATTTTGATTCTTTTTCGCAGAAATCGGAACATAGATAGTATCTCCACCCCATTCTTCTGGAACAAGTTCGTATTTCATTAATTCTTCTTTAATTTTTTCTACATTCGCACCTGGTAAATCTATTTTATTAACTGCTACAATAATAGGAATCCCTGCTGATTTAGCATGATTAATAGCCTCTACTGTTTGTGGCATGACACCATCATCTGCTGCTACTACTAAAATAGCAATATCGGTAATCTGTGCACCTCTAGCACGCATTGCAGTAAAAGCCTCATGTCCTGGCGTATCTAAAAAGGTAATTTCTCTTCCATTTACTTTTACTTGATATGCACCAATATGTTGTGTAATTCCTCCTGCTTCTCCACCAATCACATTAGTAGAACGAATTGCATCTAGCAAAGAGGTCTTTCCATGATCAACGTGACCCATTACGACAATAACAGGTGGTCTTTCTTGTAGTTCTTCTTCTGTATCTTCTGATTCATCAAATAAAATATCTTCTTCTTTTACTGTTTCTTTTTTAGTCGCAGTTACTCCAAATTCACTTGCAATTAAATAAGCTGTGTCAAAGTCAATATCGTTGTTAATCGTAGCCATGATGCCATATCCTAGTAATTTTTTAATGACATCACCACTTGTTTTCTTAAGCTCTGTTGCTAGGTCTTTTACAGAAATAGACTCTGGTATAGTAATTTCTGTTAGTTTAAAGATTTTTTGTTTTGATG
>DBFJJM010000068.1:0-11434 GCA_048393175.1 Candidatus Merdicola sp. | reverse complement strand
AATAGGAACAGGACGAATGATGCTATATATAGGAGTAACGATAGTGTTATTAGGGCTAATCGGAGCAGGAGCATACTATGTCAATAAAAAGGTATTAAAGGTATAAAGAAAGGAGGGGGGAAAAGAAGATGAAAACAAGGCAAAAAAGAATGGGAGCAATAATAGGAGCAGTGATAGGAATAGCATTCATGCTAGTAGGAATAATGAGTCACTTTAATGATTCTAATGCTGCTAGTTTTCCTTCTGATTTTTATGTTGTACTTAGTAAAAAGTATACTAGTGGTACAGCTACACAAAATGGTAGAACCTATCAAATTATTCAAGAACCTCCTAATTCTATCATTTCAGTGGGAGGAAAAAAACAGCAAATTTATTGTGCTCAGCCAGGTGCTGAATTCTTATGGTATCCTGCTTCAAAGAAGACAAAAGAGGAGCATAAAGAATATCAGATGTACTATCATTATCAAAAGAAAAGAGTTATCTACTACAAGGGTGTAAGAGTGGAGACTTCTATTGAACCTCAATCGTTTGAAAATAGAACGGCATATGCTCTCTTTCAAGCAGAGCAACAATCTGAAAACAAGTCTTCTTATGTACAAGCCGTTATATGGCACGATGAAAACCTTCATAAAGTAGTTACAGATCAAAAAGATATGTGGAAAAATTATGTTGATATGGAACAGGATTATAAAGAATATTTAAAGTATAGTAAGAAAGGACAAGAAGAGGAAGAAGAGAAAAATTCAGATTTATATCGAAATTATAACAGTTTTAAAAATACAATGGAGAAGTTAGGAAAGGGAAATGAAGAAACAGGTTATACAATATGGACAAAAGCAGCAGGTTTTTATAACGATGGACGAACCAATGGAACAGATAGCAGTAAGAATTTTAGTTTTCAGCCAACCGGAATAAAAGTTGTTGCAGACGATGTAAAAAAAACGTATACAATTGGACCATTTAAGATTAATTTTTCTAGAACTACTACTGGTGATTTATCGGATATTTATCTACAAGATGAGAAAGGAACAAGACACAATATTAACTTAAAGCCAAGTGATATTAAGCCGAATGTTAATTTCTATATAACAGTAAATCAAAAGGATTATGAAACAATTAATAAAGTAAAATTAGTGACGAAATATTCTTATACAGAATATACAGCACAATATCAAAGATATGAAAGTGAAAATGTAAATAAACATTGGCATGGACAACATTTATTAATGTATGAAGTAAATAAAAAAACAAATAACAAATCGATAGAAACATCTTTAGTAGAAATTCCAAAAACAATTGATTTGGCGGGAAAGGTATTTTTAGATAATCCAGCAGGAAAAGGAAATGAGCCAAATGGATATTATGATAATAATGATTCTTTATTAGATGGAGTAGAAGTTACTTTATTTGATAATGGAAAAGTATTAAAAACGACTACTACGAAAGAAGGAACCTATTGTTTTAAACAACTACCTGCTAAAGGTAATTATACGATAAGGTTTCAATATAATGGAGTGGAATATGAAACAACAGCACATTATGTAGGAGATGATACTGTTAGAAACTATGCAACAGAGGAAGGAAGAGCTTCTTTTAATGCACAATATACTACTATTACAGGAGAGGTTCCAAACAAAAAAGAGATTTATGCATATGCGAGAAATCAAGATAAAACAACAAAGGTTTATACAAGAAATACAGATAAGACACAACGTGATAATATTAATTTAGGATTAATTAGAAGACCCCAATTTGATATGAGTTTACAAAAAGATTTAGTAGAAATTGCACTTACAGTAAATGGAGTAAAAGAACAATATATATATAATAAAAGAGCAGAAGAATCATTTCAAGCAGATTTGAAGGGATTTGATTTTCCAAACTACGAAAGACAAATTAGAAAAACCGATATAGCAGATGGCGTGGGATTAGATGTCGAATTAACGTATTGTATTAGAATTTATAATGGTTCTGCTGATGCTATTTCGGGTAAAGTTGTGAAACTTTATGATTATTACGATGATGATTATCTTTTTACCGGTTCTTATGTAACGAATCAGGCAACTCCAGTACAATGGGGCCAGGCTCAAAAAATAGAGGGGAAAAAAGCAACAGGGGAATCCATTTGCTATTATAAAATAGAAACAACAGATAATGCGATTCAAAAAGTTATCCAAAATGGAGAAACGCAAAGTGTTTATATGAAATATAAAATTAGTCCAGAAAAATTAAGAGAATTAGTAAGGGCAGGAAATAAAAGAAAAGAAAACTTTGCCGAAATTGGTGGTTATCAAAATTATTATAGTCAAGACAAAAAAGTAGCAGGTCAGACCCTACATAAAAAAGGAGAAATAGCAGGATTAATTGATATAGATTCTATACCAGGAAACTTTAATCCAGTAAGTAGTGATGTACAACAATTTATGCATATCATTTATTACACCAATCACTATTCAGAAGAGACAAAAAGGATGATTTCACAAAAAATATTTGAAGATGATGCTGATTGTGCTCCAGGATTAGTTTTCAAGCACTCTAATGAGGAAAGAAAAATAAGCGGAAATGTATGGGAAGATGTTAGTAGTGTAAATAATAAGATTCGTATGGGAAATGGTATAAAAGATGAAAATACAAAAATAGAAAAAGTAATGGTACAATTAGTTTCTGAAAAGGAGGCAGTAGTTAAACAAGAAAAAACAGATAGTAATGGAAATTATACTATATCAGGGTTTCTTCCGGGAAATTATAAATTAAAATTTATTTACGGTACAGAAGAAGCACTAATGGTTAATTCTAATTATACTGGTCAAGACTATAAGTCTACTGTATATAAACAGGAATATTATCAAAATAACCCCTATTGGTATCAAAAAGAAATCGATAAACGATATAATGATGCAGTAGATGATTTGGAAAAAAGAAAAGAGGTTAACCAATATAGTAAGGAATTAACAAACTATAAAGCTCTGTTATTAGAAGAAAAAACTAATTTTGCTGAAATTGCACCAAATACCCAAATGGAAGCATATACACAAAATATGAAAATGGAAGTAGAATATGTAAGGACTGTAACAGATGTCAAAGAAGAAGAGTTGGATCCGAATGGGTTTCTAAAATATCATATTCAAAATGTAGATTTTGGCATAGTAGAAAGACCGCGTTCTGAACTTACCATACAAAAAAATATCTCTCATGTGAAAATGTATACAACAGATGGACAAACTATTTTTGATAGTGATAAAAGAACAGATATTCCTAATCTGGCTTGGATGGAAGATGCATTTATTCAGGCAACCGTAGACCAAAGTCTGCAGTATGGATTAAATATAGAATTAACATATAAAATCACGATTGAAAATACAGGAGAAAGAGATTATTATGACCCATTACTAGATACTAATGATAGGCAATTCTATTATACTGGAAACACTCCTTCGCCAACAGCAAATCAATCAGCCACTATGCCGGTTATGGTATTAGATTATATTGCGAATAATCTAACTTTTGAAGAACTGAATAATATAGGAAATTGGTCAATCGTAAATGATAAAAGCAGTTTAAAAACAAATACAAAAGATACTATTTTGCAAGATTTAGTAGATGTTTCTTACAATAATGTAATAATACAAGCGGCAAACAACCAATTACTAAAGCCGCTTATTCCAGGAGAAAAATCTCAGATTACCTTATCTGTAAAAAAAGAAGCAATTGCACCAAAGCAAAATGATACTTTAACATATGATAATTATGTAGAAATTGTAAGGTCTAAAAATGATGTAGGAAGAAGAAGTTATGGAAAAAATAAAGTTTCTATTCCAGGAAATTTTGACCCTAAAACGCTATCGAATTTAGAAGAACCAGATAGTACAAAAGCAGAACAAGTGATTATCTTACCACCATTTGGTAAAAAGATGGAAACCAGTATTTATATGCTAGCGGCAGGAATTTCAATATTGCTATTAGCAGTAGGCGTTTTCTTTATCAAGAAAAAAGTCCTTTACTAATAAATCACTAAAAAGGTGGACTTAGGTCCATCTTTTTTTATGTATAAAATTTCAAAAAACGGATAAAATAATGGAAAAAAATCCAATTAGATGATATAATGCATCCAGAAAGGGAGGATAAAAATGAGTCAAGCAGAAGAATTAAAGAAAACATTATTCCATAAAAAGGAAAATAGCTGGAATGGAATAGAAGAAGGAATGAAAAAGGCTATTTTTGATTATACCCAAAACTACATGAACTTTTTAAATAAAGCAAAAACAGAAAGAGAAATTATAATAGAAGCAAAACAAATAGCACAGCAACATGGATTTCGCGATATTAATGAGATGGAAAATTTGAAACAGGGAGATAAAGTATTTTATATTAATAAAGACAAAAGTATGTATCTTGCTGTAATCGGGAAGAGAAAGTTAGAAGAAGGACTTACTATTATTGGGGCACATGGTGATTCACCAAGATTAGATTTAAAACCAAATCCTTTATATGAGGATAATGAACTAGTCTATTTTAAAACACACTATTATGGTGGCATCAAAAAATATCAATGGACTACAATACCTCTTGCTATACATGGTGTAATAGCAAAAACAAATGGAGAAAAAATAATACTTTCAATTGGGGAAAAAGAAGAAGACCCAATTTTTACTATTACAGATTTATTACCACATTTAGCACAAGAACAAATGGATAAAAAGTTAAAAGAAGCAATTGCAGGAGAAGATTTAAATTTGTTAATTGGAAGTATTCCTTATGATGAAGAAATAGGAGAAGCAGCTAAATTAACGATTTTAACGATTTTAAATGAAAGATATGGTATTGTCGAAAAGGATTTATTAAGTGCAGAAATTGAATTAGTTCCAGCTTTCCGAGCAAGAAGTTTAGGATTGGATGAAAGTATGGTAGCAGCTTATGGACAGGATGATAAAGTTTGTGTTTATACCTCTCTAACTGCTATGATGGAATTACAAGAAGTAGAAAAAACAGCTATTTGTATTATTTCTGACAAAGAAGAGATTGGTAGTATGGGAAATACCGGAATGGAATCACATATGTTTGATAACTTTGTTTCCGAATTACTTAATAAAAAAGGAGAAAATAGACCAAATCTGCTAGAAAAGGTATTTTGCTATTCTAAAATGTTGTCTGCAGATGTAGATGCAGCAATAGACCCAATTTATGCACAAGTTTCGGAAAGAAACAATGCTGGCTTTTTAGGTCATGGTATGGCACTTGTAAAATATACTGGTGTTAGAGGAAAATCTGGCGGTTCTGATGCGAACGCAGAATATATCGCACAGGTTAGAAAGATTTTTGAGGAGAATAAAATAGATTATCAAATGAGCGAAATTGGTAAAATTGATATGGGTGGCGGAGGAACCATTGCCTATATTTTAGCCAATAAAGGAATAGATGTAGTAGATTGCGGAATTCCTGTTTTATCTATGCATGCACCTTATGAAGTAACAAGTAAAATTGATATTTATACTGCTTTTAGAGCATATAAAGCTTTCTGGGAAAACTAGAAGGAAATAATTACAAAATAGATAAAATAAAAAAGCCATACACACTATTGATATTTTAATAGTTGTATGGCTTTTTATATGGTGAGCCAGGAGGGAATCGAACCCCCGACCCCAGGCTTAGAAGTCAGTGAACTTACTTTTTAATTAATCATAGGTATTGTTATTTGGTATTAACTATTACTAAGAAAATCAAGGGTTTTAAGGTAATAAAAGTGTAAAAAAATTAATACATCAATAGAGGCAAAGAATAAAAATTCTAAAAAGTATTTTAGATATTTTTTAGATAATTTTTCAAAAATGAATGAAAAATAATAAAAAAGTGATATAATTCAAATAAATTTTTTAGATATAAAAAATGATGAATTATTTACTGATTACAATATTTTAAGAACTAAAAAATTAAATTTAAGAATGAGAAAATCTATATATTTCGCATTCTTATTAAGTGTACAAAAAAGAAAACAAAAATATGATTGAATAAAAAAGGAAAAATGGATAATACTAATTAAAAAGTTGACTAATGTGCTTACAAAATGATAAAATGTAAGCACATTAATTGAATTTGGAGGATAAAATGGATAAATATGAAGAAATTAAAAAAGTGATTAAAGATAGTCAAGGAATTGTAAATAGTAAGTTTCTTAAGGAAAATTATATTAATAATTATTATATTAATAAATTATTAAAAGATAAGTTAATAGAAAGAATCGAGAGAGGAATTTATGTAAGAACAGATATATTTGAAGATGAGTTTTATATTTTACAACAAAAAAGTAATAAAATAGTATTTTCATATAATACAGCAATGTATTTTTTGGGAGAAACAGAGAGAACTCCAGACTTAATTGATGTAACAACCTATAAAGGATTCAATAAACACAGAATGCCTAAAAATACAAGAGTTCACTATGTAAATAAAGAAAATTTGTATTTAGGAGCAATTAAAGTAGAATCACCTGGAGGTTTTGAAGTAATCTCTTACAATTTAGAAAGAATTTTATGTGATTTAATAAAGAATAAAAAAACGGGAGTAGACAAAGAACAAACCAACAAATTTATAAAAGAAATGTTTATAAAAAAGAAGATAGATACTAGCCTAGCTATAGAATATGCTAAAAAGTTAAAATGTGAAAAGAAATTAAGAAATGTCATGGAGGTACTTATATGATAAAAAATGTCCAAAGTTTAAAAGACAGAGCCAATAATTTTGCTAAAGAAAATAACTTAACAGTGCAACAAGTTTTACAAAATTATATGTTTGAAAGATTTCTAGAAAGAATATCCTTTTCAGAGTATAAAGAAAAATTAATTATAAAAGGTGGTTTATTATTATCTTCTATTATAGGCATAAAATTAAGAAACACAATGGACATAGATGCAGACATAGTTGGAATAAACTTTACAAAAGAAGAAATAGAAAAGTTAATTATCAATATTATTAGCATTAATTTAAATGATAATACACAAATGAAACTAGAAAAAATAGAGGAAATAAAAGAAGAATCTGAATATGGTGGATACAGAGCAAAACTAGTTGGAAAGCTAGAAAATTTAAAAATTCCATTTCATCTTGATATATCAACTGGAGATATTATCACTCCAAGAGCAATAGAATATAAATATAAAAAATTATTAGAAGAAGATTACATAGAAATTTATACTTATAATCAAGAAACAGTTATTGATGAAAAACTTCAAACGATTTTATCAAGGAAAATAGCCAATAGCAGAATGAAAGATTATTACGATTTGTACTTTTTTGCTAACTCTAAATGGCAAGAAATAGATAAAAATATATTGAAACAAGCAATAAAAGCTACATTTGAACAAAGAAAATCTAAAGAAGATTTAGAAAATAGAAAAAAGATTATAAATACTATAGAAAAAGATAAAACTTTAATTCATTTATGGAAAGATTATCAAGCAAAGCATTTATATGCAAAGAGTATAGAATATGATGATGTAATTAAAGCAATTAGATTTATAAGTAATGAGATTAATTAAGGAGTAATTGAAATGTATATAAGTGAAGTAATAATAGACAATTATAGAAATTTTGAACATATAGAAATACCATTAAACAAATTTACTATTTTAATAGGAGAAAATGATATTGGGAAATCTAATGCTATAGAAGCCATAAGATTAGTACTTAATAACAATACTTTTCAATATTATACTAAAACATTAGGAATAGCGGATATCAATAGCAATAGATTAAAAAAATTTAAAGAAGATGTAAAATTACAAAAAACTGAAATATCTCAAGCAATACAAGACAAAAATTTAGAATATTTAAACACTATTATACCAGTTGTTAAAATAAAGCTTAAAATAATAGAAGCAAATTCTGAATATCAAAAAGCATTATTAAGTGATTGGCTAAATGAAGATAATGAAGGAAATAATTGTTATGAAGTTGAATATGTCTTTAAACCTAAAGATGAGATGAAATTTATGCAAGAAGTTATAGATATACAGTCTTTAGGAGAAAACTATATACTTCCGTTAAATATGTATGAATACAAAATTATTTCGAGTAATAATGGAAAAGGTGTACGATTCGATAAACTTCAAAACTTTAATATTAGTTATATTGGAGCAGAAAGAGATAACTTTTCAGAGACTGATAAACAAATGTCGTATAAGTTAGTTAGTTCATTACTAGAAAAAAATTTAAGTAAACAAGATAGATATCTTGCTAATCAAGCATATATTAAATTTTTTGACGAACTAAAAGACTTGGATTCGTATAAAGATGTATTTAATAAATTTAATAAGTCTGATTTTGATAATTGGAGAGAAATTATAGATAAACTAGAATTAGGACCTAATACACCAAATTTAAAAAGCATATTTTCTAATATCAATATGACATATGGAGAAAAATTTCTATATCAAAAAGGCTTAGGAACAAGGAATTTATTATTAATAATTTTGCTATTTACGAATTACCTTAACGAAGAAAGAAAATTCAATTTGATATCAATCGAAGAACCAGAAGCACATATGTGTGTCAATAATTTAAATGTAGCAATAGATTTTATTACAAAAAGTTTAGAGAATATAGAAACAGAAGATTTTGTACAAGGAATTATTACTACACACAATTATAATATTATTAATAAACTAAAATTTGAAAATGTTGTGTTACTAAAAGATAATCAACCAATAAGTTTTTCACAATATAGTGATATAAGTAAATATTTAGCTAAAAGACCTAATTTTGATATTTTAAAGATCTTATTATCTAAAAGAGTTATACTTGTAGAAGGACCAACAGAAGAAATGTATATAAACACATACTTGCAACAAGAAAATAAGAATTTAAATATGGCAGAAGTTATTGTTACAGGAAAAGGATATACTAAATTTTTAGATATCTGGAAAGTAATAAATCAAGATACAGATAAAAAAATCGGAGTAGTAAGAGATTATGATAATCAACCTAAAGCAAAGAAAAAACACGATGCATATGATGATGGAAAAAATATTTTTGTAAGAACAACAAAAGAAACAGAATATACTTTTGAAGATGCTTTAATTAATCAAGGAAATAATAGACAAGTTTTAGAAGATTTATTTCAGGAAGAATTGAAAGATACAAAACTTGAAGATTATATGACAGATAACAAAAATAAAACAGAAAATATGTTTAAAATTTGTAATAGCATATTAGATAACAAAATTAAGATAGAAATTCCTACTTATATAAAGGAGATTATAGATGGAGTATGTAGCAAGTAAAATACTAATAGCTGGAGCAGGTGCTGGAAAAACACATGATTTATCAGAACTAGTTTTAAACGAAGAAATTCAAGAGAATAAAAATATCTATGTTATTACTTACACTAATTTTGCTAGAAAAAATATTGAAGATAGCATAAAAGAACAAAGAGGATATATTCCAGATAATATAAAAATATTAACAATACATACTTTTTTATTAAATGAGCTTATATATCCATATAGCAATTATATTTTAGAAAGAAAATATACAAAAGCAGTATCAACCTCATTGCCTAGCGAAGCTAAAAAGAAAAGATTTATAATTAGTAAATTACAAGACAAGGGGATTATTCATAATGAAATTGTTTTCAATGTAGCGAAACAGATACTCGTTGGAAATATAAGTCAAACTAAAAAACAAATTACAAAGAGAAAAAATATATTAGAACATTTTATAGCTAGTATAGGAGCAATATATATTGATGAAGCACAAGATTTAAATGAAGATGTTATAAAAATTATAGAAAAATTAGCTTCTGAAAATATAAGTATCTACATGGTAGGAGATCCAAAGCAGGCAATTAAATATCCCCATGTTCTAGAAAACTTTATAAGAAAAGTTGAAAGAGGAGAAGTAATAAATTTTCAAATGTTGCCATATAAAAACATAACACATAGATTACCAAATGAAATTGTGCAAATATCAAATTTATACTGTCCTGAAAATCAAAGACAAATATCAAAAAATAGCGAAAAAGGTAGTATATCATATATAGATGTTAAAGATAAAGAATTTGATAATATATTTAATAAAGTAAGAGAAAATAAAGGACTTATTTATATTAGAAAAAAAGATGAATTATTTGAAACTCGGACAAAACAAAAATGTAATACCACAATCTCTAAAAGAAAAGCTACTTGAAGTAATGCCGCAAGGAGATGATGAAGATGCATATTTATATGAAAAAGAGATAGAATTAGAAGAAATATTATCACAAAATCGAAATGTAAAACATAAATTTTTAGATAAATATAATTTAGACAATATACCATATCAGGATTATTGTGAATTACGAAATCAAATACAAATGAATAATCCTAAATATAGTGTATATAGTATTGACAAAGTAAAAGGATTAGAAACAAAAGACTGTATGTTTATAATTAATAAGTCAATGTCAGATTATTTATTAATGAAAAAAACAGAAAGCAACAAAGAGTTGAACTACCTGTATGTGGCATTAACAAGAACAAGTAAAAATCTTATTTTGGCAATTAATATAGAGGAAGGAAAAAATGAAACTATAGATGCAATAGAAAAGTTAGGAATACAGAAATATAACTATGAAATATAAAGGTGGTAATTAAGTTTGCCACTTTTATTTTGAAGTTAATAAAAAACAGATTAACTTTTTTAGAAAAATTTTAGATATTTCTATGTCTTAGAAATATTGATATACAATGAGTTCAAGCAATATAAAGATAAAAACCAACGAAATTTTTTAGATGTTTTTTTAGATATTACAAAAAATAAAAAAATCAAGAGCTTAAAACCCTTGAAAATAGTGGTGAGCCAGGAGGGATTCGAACCCCCGACCCCAGGCTTAGAAGGCCTGTGCTCTATCCTGCTGAGCTACTGACCCAGATGCAATCATTATAATAACACCATTTCCTAAATCTGTCAAGTAGTAGGAAATATTTTTAAGTTATCCACAATGTTATCCACATTATCCACCCTTTTATATAAAAGGGTTTGGACTTTTTTCACATCTTATTATCCACACTATCCTTTTTGCTTTCCACATATCCACAAAACAAATTTTCTTATTTTGCACACAAAACATGTTATAACTTCTTGGAAAGAAAAAATGGATGCAAAAATTTTTTAGATAATATCAATTTTGGATGAAAAACAATATAAAGCAACAGAGCTATTTTATAAAAAGAGGTAGTAGATTATAAGATGGCAATTTTGCCTATTTTTTAGATTACTTTGATATAACACATTCTTGTAGAAAAATTTAACTATAGTTTGGAATAAATTAAAAAAATGAAACCTTTTCAGAGAAAATAATATCTAATAAAAAAATACTTCAGAAGGAACATTGACAAAAGATGGCAATAAACCATATAATAAAATAGATTTTTTAAAAATTTATTTTATTACAAGAAATAAA
>DBFJJM010000067.1:0-5274 GCA_048393175.1 Candidatus Merdicola sp. | reverse complement strand
TTTTAGTTTTTTGTTCTTGTATTTGTTTTCTTGTTTCTATTTGTTCGTTTTCTTGTTTCTGAATTTGCACAATGATATCTTTGTTTACTTGTAACTTTTCCTGTTCTATTTGCTCTCTTTCCTGCTCCTTTTTTAATTTTTCTAGTAATTGTCTTGTTTCCTCTTTTTCTCTTATTTCTTGTTTTCGTACTTGTTTTTCTTCTTGTAGATTAGCTAACCTTTCTTGTATTTGTCCTATCTGTCTTGTTTGATTTTCCAGCTCTTGAATTCTTTCTTCTACTTTATTAATTGGTCTATCTTGACTTCTTAGTGTCCCTATTTCTTCTAATTGCCTTTTATTCAATTTAGTCATACTTTTTTGAAAAGAAACGTTTTCTTGTCCGGTACTTGCTAAATTGGCAATTCTTTGTATTATACTATTTTGTTCTTGTGTCCCTAATCTTACTTCTTGTTGCTTAATGGCAACACTAGTTAAAAATGCTTCTTCATCTATTTTGGCTTGCTCGATAAAAAATAAATTTCCTTTTGTTTTATCAATAGGATATTGGTTAGATATATCTTGTGAATGAGAATTATAAACAATAGCAGCACGTTTAGAAAAATCACGATAAATTTCAAATTCTTCTCCCTTTTGTAATTTATATTGCATCTTAGCAGAAAAATCGTCTCCAGTCCATGGTTTAAAAGCATCGTAATCTGATTTGTCTTTTCCTCTCTTGGCTTTTGAAAGACCATATAAAAGACTCGTAATACACTGCATTAGTGTGGATTTTCCAGCTTCATTTTTTCCATAAATTATATTTATCTGTTCTTTTAAGGAAAGTTCACAACTTTTTAATTTGCCAAAATGATTTATTTTTAATTCTTGAATTCTCATCTTTTCACCTACCCTTCTAAACTGTCTAATCCGATTTCAATTGCTTTTTCTATCTGTTCTTTTTGTTCCGGATTTTCTCTCATTTTTTCTACCATTTTTCGAACGAAAAGCCCTCTTAACGTTTCTTCTTTTAGCAAAGTTTCAATTTGTATTTGCCTTTTGGTTCTGTCTTTTAATTTTACAATTTGTGGATTCGTAAGAAAGGAGCGTAAATGCAATATGTCTATCTCAAATTGGCGATAACCTTCTAATATTACTTTATATAAATGATTTTTCGTTAACTCTAATTCATATAAAGCTTCTATTAATTCTTCTTGTGTTAAAAAAGGAGTAACATCTATCTTTTTTTGTTCAAATTCTCTTGTGTCAAAGGGAAGAAATTCTATTTTTACTTCTTTTTGCTGAGTTTGACCAAAGATAACCCCATGACTACCTAACTCATCAAATCCAAAGGAAATGGTAGAACCGGAGTAAATAAGAGGAACTTCTTGGTTTTCACTTCTTTTATGGATATGACCTAATGCCACATAGTCCCATCCCGCTTGTTTTAATTTCCTACTAGAAAGAGGATGATATTCGTTATCTGCTTCTTTTTTCCCATCTAAGTTACCATGTACGACTAAAATTTTTAATTTCCTATTATCTTCTGGTAATAACGATTCTACTTTACTTTGAGAACAATAAAAATCATCAAATCCATAACCATAAATTTCGGCTTCTGGTGTTTCTATCTTCTCTATTTCTGGCGTAAAAATATGTACATTTTCACTCCATGAATAAGTAGCATAGTAAGAACCTGCTATATACGGGTCATGATTTCCTGGTGCAATAAAAATACGGGTATCTGGAATGGTTTGAAAAAGAGAATTGATAAAATCAATCGTACTTTTTCGAACTGTTCTATGTTCATATAAATCACCGGAAATAAAAAGATAAGGTATGTTCTCCTTTTTTATCGTTTCTATTATGTTTTTAAAAATCTCTCGTTGTTCTATTCTACGCAGTTCTCCTAAATTATCAATTTGCTTCAAACTGCTAAAAGGACAGTCTAAATGCATATCTGCCATATGAATAAATTTCATTTTTATCTCTCCTTGTCTTTTCCATCTTATCATAGAAAAAAGATTTTCGTCAATCATTTTAGAACATTTGTTTTATATTTTTCCTAAAAAAAGAAAGCATCTTGCTTCCTACATTATGCTTTCTTTTTTAACCATTTTCTTCATTATCTTCGTCATCATCTAATGGACCAAAAAGTTCATCAAATTTTGCTTCTAGTTCTTTTTGAAGGTCAATATCTTCTTGCTCTTCTTGTGGTAACATAGGAGCCTGTCTATCAATTGATATATCCTCTAGTTTATCTGATTTATCGTCTTCAAATAAATCATCTAACGATTCTACCTTTAAATCTGGCAACTCTTCTGTTTCATTCTCTTCTACATAAGGGTTATATGGATTATATTTTCTCCATGTGCCTCTTTGAATATCACCAATATCATTATGACTAATTGCATAAGCACTTAACTGTTTTGCCATTGGTCTAGTAAAATAGTAGAATTTTTTTGCCTTGATTGGTTTAATACCCTTTTCAAAAATAATACAATAATCATTATCAAATCTTCTTAATTCATCTGGAGTTAATAAGGCTCTTGCCATAATTTGGTCAGAAACACTTTTTCCTTGTTTCGCATTTTGCTTATCACGATTAACAGAAATATTATCTCTAGAAATGGTCTTTTCACCTAATGCTTTTGAAAAATATTCTACTGTTTTTTGTGAGTTACTTCCTAAAAACACATGAGTATCACAGTTACCAATAATGGTCTCATAAGATTTTTCATAAACTGCTTCTAATTGGTCTAAGTTTTGTAAAATAACACTAAAAGAAATTTTTCTACTTCTACTAGTAGAAATCTTTTTATCAAAATCTGGTACTCTACCAATATTGGCAAACTCATCTAAGATAAAAAAAGCAGGCATTGGTAGTTCTCCTCCGTTATTATCTGCAAAATCATATAACTGTTGTATCATCTGAGAGAAGAAAATAGTAAGTAAGAAATCATACGCTGTATGTGTATCAGAAGAAATAACATAAACAGCAGTTTTTTTCTGTGCAATTTGGTCAAAATCAATCGTATCGGTTGAGGTTAATTCTGCAATTTCTTTTGAATCGAATTTTCCTAATTTAGACTGCAAAGTACTTAAAATAGAACCATATGTTTTTTCTGGTGCAATCTCAATCGATTTATAATACATTCTAGCAGGGTGGTCATATGGTAACTTATTAATCAGCTCTGTTAATAAGTTACTTCCTCCTTTTGCATTAGCAGCTCTTACTAATTCTGCACAGCTTGCTAAATTCTGCTCCTCATCTGGTCTGGTTGCTAATAAATAATATATTAAAGATTTTAATAGCATTTCTGCCATATCATCCCAGTATGGGTCTGATTTTGAGCCTTCTTGTGCTTGGCCTTTAATAACAGTATTGGCAATAACATCTACATCTAATTCGCTCGAAACATGCATTAACGGATTATATCCATCACTATATTGTGGGTGTACTAAGTTTAACACTTTAATATCATACCCTTTTGATTTTAAATAACCTGCTGTTTTATCATATAGTTCTCCCTTAGGGTCTGTAAAAACATAAGAACCTAAACATTGATAAGCATTAGGAATCGAATAAGCACTTGACTTACCAGAACCTGAACCGTCCTACAATTAAAACATTGACATTTCCTCTTTTATCTAAAGGTAAGTAATTATCTTCTGCTAAGATAAGCCCTTTTTTCTTACTTAATACTTTATATTGTTCTCCTGCTTCTGCCCAATCACTCGAACCATTTTCAATTCCAGAATATTCGTTTTTAGGAGCTAATTTTAAAATACCAATAAACATAATGATTAAATATAGAAAGGTAAATTTACTAAGTGTACTTCCAAAGGTTCCTATATAACTACTAGTAAAAATTTTTCCGATACTTCCTAATAATTGCATAATATTTGGTCCAATGTTTGAAATAAATTGTCCTAAATTAAATTCTTCTTCGATTGTAGATTCTACAATCGTAACAGATAATGGAACGACAAAAACTATGGTTAGTATAAACCATAGTATTCCAAACGACAAAAAATATTTTCTACTCTTTTTCCATGCTCTTTGGAACTTGTCCTTCATTTTCTTTCCTCTTTTCCTATGTACGTTTTATCTACTATTTCCGCGTGGTTTAGTAGGTTTGCTTTCTTTTGCCGCTTTCATTTGTTCGACTGCTTCTGGTGTTACAAGTGCAATAACGGTTCCTTCGTCTAACTCGATAATTTCCTCTTCTCTATCCTCAAAAGATTGCTTTACTTTTGCTTTAGACATTAAAGTAGCAACTTTTAACCACTTATTTCCTGCTTTCATATAGCGATTTCCCTTTTTATCAAATCGAGTCTCTCCTGCTTTACTAAAAACTGGCATACCTGTTTCTGCCCCATCTTTTTCTTTACTTTCCATTCCGGGCATAAGGTGAATTCTTTCATTTCCTACTATTTGAGCCGCGTCAACTGTATATTTCCCATTAGGACTATTCATTGATATCCCCCACTCCTTATTGTTCTTTTTTATCTCTTATTTCAAAAGCAAAATAAGATTTATATGGTTTTAATTTACACTTTCCTTTTATCTCATTTGTTTCTTCGTCAAAGTATAAAATTGGTTTGACTTCTTCTGTTGTATCTGGGTCAATAATGGTAATTGGTCTTTTTAAATTTGGTGTATATTTTACATCTTTATATTCAAACTCTTTTTCCGAATATAAAGTGTTAAATTTAAAAGGTACTGGTTTTTTGGTAATTTTAACTTCGTCGTCTTCTAATAACCCTGTATTGATTACTACCTTGTCATTTCGAAAGGATAAAATCACTAGATGGTTTCCCTCTCGTTTTGGGTTGTCTACAAAAAAGGTCTTCTTTTTTAAGTTTCCTTGTAGCTCTTCCATGTAATCTAATCTTTCTACGGTATATTTTGGGCTATCTTTTTGAAACTCTTTTTCTGTTTCGTTTACTTCATATATCACAGTATTTACATTCTCTGGATCTGTGATACTAAAATGCTTACCTTGTAAGCTATCCATATTTCTACACCCCACACTTCTATGATTTATTTATATATCCATAGTTTATCTTTTGTTTTATTTATCATCTTTTTTATTATACCTTGTATGAACGAGCTTGTCAATATTATTTTTCTTCTTTATGTTACCTGATTGTTTCTTGGATAAAAATGAGAAACTTCTGCTAACTGTTCATATAATTCCTTTTCTTGCATACTAACTTTCTTAGGAACTAAAATTTTTACTTCTGCTACTAAGTCTCCTCTTCCACCTTTTCCATCTTTATATCCTTTTCCT
>DBFJJM010000066.1:0-17347 GCA_048393175.1 Candidatus Merdicola sp. | reverse complement strand
AAAAATAAAAAATTTACTAATTGCACTTATTGTTTTACTGATTCCTTTTGTTGTCCTTTATCTTTATCGTTTTTTTGTTATTACTTTTTTAATTTCAAAATATGATACTTTTCTAAAACAAGATAATTTTTATATACAATCGGTTAGTGTAGAACCTACAACAGATACAATTTTTACTACTAAGTTATGGTACAAAGACGGAAAATATAAAAAAATAACCTATCAAAGACAAGAAGGAAAACAAGAAGAGGTATACAATGAAATAGAATATGGAACAGTAGGGAAAAATCAAATATTACTTATGAATGAAAAAGAAAAAATAGGAAAAAAACAAAATTTTCCATGGAAATTAGAAAAGAAAAATTTAATCCCTTCTAGAAATCCGATTAATATAGGACAGGAAATTTGGTTTGCACGTTTTGGGGCACCTTTTTATTGGAAAGTAAGTACAGATACTTATCAGTTAGGAAGACCATACTATATCCTTTCTTCTAATGAAACCGAAATTTGGCTAGATAAAAAAAGTGGAATGTTACTACAGGTAAAAGGAGACAGCTCTTCTATTCAATATTATGAAGGTACGAATATAATCAAAAACAAGACAGAAACTATTACACAATATGAATATAAAGTAAATAGTGTATCAGAGTCAGATGTTATTATTCCCAATCTAGAAGAATATACCATAGAAGAAGATAATTCGATGATAGAATTGGTTCAGCAAGTAGAAGAAAAATCGTAAGAGACTAGGAGACAAAACAGGAACAGATAGAAAATGAAATAAACTAGCTACACAAAAAATTTCATACAGAAGGTTTATTCTTTCATTCTGTGATATAATAGAAACAGAATGATAGATACTTTGTTATGAAAAGTATTAATTGTAATACAAATATATAGCAAGTAGAAAGAGAAAAAAGGAAGAAATAATTAATTATGGAGAAAATAAGTGAAACTATTTTTAAAATAGAAGGTAAGGATGTAAAATCTCTTTTTCCAATTCGTAAAAAGGATTCTCACAAAGGTAATTTTGGCTATGTTGGTATATTAGGAGGAAGTTTACAATATTCTGGCTCTATCAAACTAGCTAGTCAAAGTTTAGCTAGTCTTCGTTCTGGAGCAGGAGTAGTAAGAGTTATTGTTTCCAAAAGCATAGCACCATTTATTGCTCCTTACTTATTAGAGCAAACTTTATTTCCCATAGAAGATAGAGATTCTCATATGATTTATTCAGAAGAGACTATAGATAAAGCTTTGAATAAGATACAGGCGTTAGCCATTGGTATAGGATGGGGTGAAGGAAACGATAATTTGGAAATTCTTACTTATATTTTGGAACATTACACGATTCCGATTGTAATTGATGCAGATGGATTAAATATATTGGCAAGCACCAATAAAGAGATGTTAAAAACAACCAGATGTAAAGTAATTTTAACACCACACCAAAAAGAATTTGAAAGAATAAGTGGTTTTAGCAAACAGGAGATACAAAAAGATAGAATAGGAAAAGCAAAACAATTTGCAAAACAGTATCAAATTATTTTGTTGCTAAAAGGAGCTACTACTATTATCACAGATGGACAAATTGTTTATTTAGTAGAAAAAGGATGCCCTGGTATGGCAACTGCTGGAAGCGGAGATGTCTTATCTGGTGTTTTAGTGGGACTATTAGGATACAACAAGCCAGAGTTAATAACTGTTGCAGGTTCAGCCTATCTTACTGGATTTTCAGGAGAAATTGCCCAAGAAAAAAAGACAGATATTAGTATGCTAGCTTCTGATACGATAGATAGTCTACCAGAGGCGATTAGAAGAATAAGGAATTTCATTTGACAGAAAAGAAAAAGTCTGCTAAAATCATTTCACAATTAAATTTAGTTATGGATTAAAAAGAAAATTAGTAGAATTTCATAGTAACTTGAAAGAGAGATAATGGTAGGTGGAAATTATCAGAATATGAAATTTGAATTACAATTCTTATAGTAACTAACGTATAGCTTCGAATAAGCTAGAATGAGGCAATACTTTTTAAAACAAAGTGTTGTAAATAAAGGTGGTACAACGAAAAACCAATTCGTCCTTTAAGTAGGATGAGTTGGTTTTTTTGAAAATAGGAAAGAGGGTGGTTGTTATGGATGAAGATGATGCTTATTATGAAAAATCAAAAGATAGGTTGTTATTATCGATAGCAATCAAGAATGGAAAGGAAGAGATAGTATGAATTTATTAGAAGAAGTGAAAAGAAAAACGGTTCAGATTTTTTCAGAAGAAGAATTAGAAAGTAAATTAAACAGTGGAGAAAAATTATTAATTAAATTTGGGGCAGACCCAAGTAGACCAGATTTACACATTGGTCATAGTGTTCCATTAAGAGTCTTAAAACAATTTCAAGACATGGGACATGAAGTGATATTTTTAATTGGAGATTTTACAGCAATGGTTGGAGACCCATCTGGAAAAAGTAAAACAAGACCTGCTCTTAGTTTTGAACAAACAAGAAAGTCAGCAGAAACGTATTTACAACAAGCAACTAAAATTTTAGATAAAGATAAAACCAAAATTATATTTAATTCAGAATGGCTCTCTAAAATGAATTTAAAAGATATTTTAGAACTTGCAAGCAAGTATACAGTAGCAAGGATTATGGAAAGAAATGATTTTAAGAATCGTTTTGAAAATGGCTTGCCACTTAGTATGCATGAATTGTTTTATCCGTTAATGCAAGGATATGACTCAGTTGCTTTAAAAGCAGACATTGAAATAGGAGGTACAGACCAAACCTTTAATCTATTAGTAGGAAGAGAATTACAAAAAGATTATGGACAAAAGCCACAAGTAGTTATGACTTTTCCTTTACTACCAGGACTAGACGGAAAAGAAAAAATGAGTAAATCGTTAGATAATTATATTGGACTAAATGACTCACCTTTCGAAAAATTTGAAAAAAGTATGAAAATACCGGATGAACTTTTAAAACAATATTTTGAACTTACTACTGATTTAACACAAAATAGTATAGAAGAGATTATGCGAGGAGATATTAGAGTAGCTCATATGTTATTTGCTAAAGAACTAATTAAAATGTATGATAAAGAAGAAGACTTTGAAATAGCCCAAAGAAAGTATGAGCAAATAGCAAAGAAAGAAGTACCAGATAAGATACCAGAAATTTTACTACAAGAAGAAAAGATGTTAGTATGTGATTTATTAATCCAAGTTGGATTTGCAACTTCTAAAGGAGAAGCTAGAAGAATGATAGAGGGAAATGGAGTGAAAATAGAGGGCAATTTAATAAAAAATAATAACCAGACGATTGAAATAACAAATGGAAAAGTAGTACAATTTGGGAAAAGTAAATTTATTCGAATAGTAAAAAAATAGAGTAGGAGATAAGGTGTATGAAATTTGCAATATTAAGTGATATACATGGCAATTTGTTTGCGTTAGAGGAATGTTTTCGAGTGATACAAAAAGAAAATATTGATGCTGTTATTTGGTGCGGGGATTATATTACAGATATTCCCAAATCTCATGAAGTTATTGCTTTTATTCAAAAGACAATGCAACAATATAGAAGTTATATAATAAGAGGAAATAGAGAAAATTATATTCTTGAATACCATCATTCTAAAAAGAAAGATTGGAGCCTAGAAAATCGTAATGGACCATTACTTTGTGCGTATAATGAGCTATCTAAACAAGACATTTCTTTTCTAGAAAGTCTTCCAGAAAAATGTATTATTCCTATTACAAGTGACAAACAAGTTTATGTAAGTCATAAAATAGAAAAAATGGATGAAAGAAAATATTGCTATAAAATATATGGACATTCACATAAGCAATACTTGTTCGAACAAGAAAATAACAGATATCTTAATCCTGGTTCTGTAGGTCTTGGTATTAATGCAAATGGTGTAGGAGCTGAGTTTGCTATTTTACAAGTAGAGCAAAAATTAGAAAAAATAGAAATGTACCATATTGATTATGATATAACAAAACCTGTTCAAGCAATAATGGAAGGAAAAATAGATAATACAATTGTAAAATGGGGAGATGGCTTAATTCGTTTATTAAAAACAGGTATCAATTATCCGAAAAAGTATGTAGAAGAAGTAGAAAAACAAATAGAAAAAAGAGGATTAGGAGAAACGCTAGATACTGTTCCATTAGAGATATGGCACAAAGCTAGAAAAAAATTAGGAATATAGCATAAAAACACCTCTAATGAGAAAGAGGTGTTTTCACGATTAATTAGATTAGGCTTTCTAATTCTTTAATTTTATCCCTTAATTCAGCAGCTTTTTCAAATTCCATTTCAGTTGCATATTTTAACATTTCATCTGTTAATTTTGTAATAATATTTTCTATATTTTCATCTTTTTTAATGTCGTATTTTTCTCCTAAGTCTTCTATTACCGTTGCTTTAATACTATCACGAATATCTTTTTTTATGGTTTGTGGAGTAATATGATGTTTTTTATTATAATCGGTTTGAATTTCCCTTCTACGATTCGTCTCATGGATTGCTTTTTCCATTGAGTCAGTTAACTCATCTGCATACATAATTACTTTTCCTTCGGTATTTCTTGCTGCTCTACCGATAGTTTGAATTAAAGACCTTTCTGACCTTAAAAATCCTTCTTTATCAGCATCTAGTATTGCTACTAATGAAACTTCTGGAATATCGAGTCCTTCTCTTAGAAGATTGATTCCTACTAAAACATCAAATTCTCCAAGTCTTAAATTGCGAAGGATTTCCATCCTTTCTAATGCTTTGGTATCAGAATGCATATAGTTTACTTTGATGTCTAGACTTTTAAAATAAGAAGTAAGGTCTTCTGCCATTTTTTTAGTAAGAGTTGTAACTAAAACTCTTTCTTGTTTGGCTACACGAATGCGAATTTCTTCTAGTAAATCATCTACTTGATTGGTTACTGGTTTTACTTCTATTTTAGGGTCTAATAATCCAGTTGGTCGAATAATTTGTTCTACTACATTGTCTTTACTATGTTCTTTTTCATAATCAGCAGGAGTAGCACTAACAAAAACAACTTGATGAATTCTTTGTTCAAATTCTTCAAATTTAAGAGGTCTATTATCAAAAGCAGAGGGAAGACGAAAACCATAGTTTATTAAGGATTCTTTTCTTGCTCTGTCTCCATTATACATGGCTCTTACTTGAGGAATAGTAGCATGTGATTCATCAATTAATAAAAGAAAATCATCTGGAAAATAATCAAAAAGGGTGTAGGGAGCACTTCCAGAAGGTCTGCCACTGATATGTCTAGAATAATTTTCAATTCCTTGACAAAATCCTGTTTCTTTCATCATTTCCATATCAAAATGTGTTCTTTCCTCAATTCTTTGGGCCTCAATTAATTTGCCGTTATCTTTAAAATAGTTTACTCTTTCTTCTAATTCTTGCTCGATAGTAAGAAGGGCTTGGTCCATTTTATCCTTTGTTGTAACATAATGAGAATTCGGAAATATCATAACATGATTTCTAATACCAATGGTTTTTCCAGTAAGAGGATTAATTTCAGATACTTTTTCAATTTCATCTCCCCAAAGCTCAACACGAATGGCACTTTCATTTTGGTCAGAAGGATAAATTTCTACAATATCTCCTTTTGCACGAAAGGTTCCTCGTTTAAAATCTATTTCATTTCTTGTATATTGCATATTAATTAATTTTCGCAAAACTTCGTCTCGTTTCTTTTTCATACCTGGTCTTAATGAGATAATCATATGCTCATAATCAATAGGGTCTCCTAAACCATAAATACAAGATACGGAAGCCACAATAATCACATCTTTTGTTTCAAAAAGAGAAGCTGTAGCAGAATGTCTTAATTTATCAATTTCATCATTGATAGAAGAATCCTTTTCAATATAGGTATCAGATTGAGCAATATAGGCTTCTGGCTGATAATAATCATAATAGGATACAAAGTATTCCACATTGTTTTCTGGAAAAAACTCTTTGAATTCGGAATAAAGTTGTCCAGCTAGTGTTTTATTATGTGCTAACACAAGTGTTGGTTTTTGTACATTTTGTATAATATTTGCCATTGTGAAAGTCTTTCCAGAACCTGTAACTCCTAGAAGCGTCTGGAATTTCTTGCCATCTTCTATTCCTTTACTTAAATATTCAATTGCCTTTGGCTGGTCGCCTGTTGGCTTGTATTCTGATACTAAATTAAACATTTTTCCTCCTTTTGCTAAGACTGTTAAGGCTTTGCCGATTACAGTGCCCAGTCTGCATAGCTATGACCAAAAAAATAGTTACTATCAATCACAAAATTCGTGTAATCTGTTCACTTTTTTTGCTTTTTTGTAAACATAATTTATTGTTACACAAATTAGGTCACAAACTTTTTTTGTTTAGTTTTCTATAGTTTTTTAGGTTTTTTTAGTCATTTTTTTAAAACTAAATAACATAAAAAGTGACTAAATAAAGCTATTTCTGGTGTTAATCATAATAGGATACAAAGTATTCGAAATTTTTTTCTTCTTCTATTCCTTTACCTAAATATTCGATTACCTTTGGTTGGTCGCCTGTTGGCTTGTATTCTGATACTAAATTAAACATTTTTCCTTTTGTGACCTATTAAAAGGAAAACTTAATCATTTAAAAAGTTCATTACTAAACCAATAATTATATCTTTTTCTTTTGGGTTGGATTCTGCAATTAATAATGTAAGTGCTGTCAAAGTATTATTATCAATAACTTGTCTATCCTCTTTATATAAAATTCCATAGTAATTTAAAAAGTAAATAAATAATGTTGCAGCAATCCTTTTATTACCATCAATAAAAACATGATTTTTCACTATTAAATACATAAAGTTAGAGGCTTTTTCTTGAGTGCTATTATACATATCTTGTCCTCCAAAACTTTGATAAATATTATTAATAATAGATTCTAAACCGTTATCTCTTTCTACACCAAATATTTCGCTCTTTTCATTAAATTTTAATTGATGAATAATGTCTAAACAATCTTGATATCCAATCATTCTATCATCTGTAGTCCCTTTGATTTTTTTCAAAGTTCTATGGTCATAATCATCTAACAAATCTAATGCTTTTGAGTAATCACCTATTACTTTTAATATTTCTTTTGCGTCATTATTTTCTAATCTTTCATCAATACGATTTGCTATATCAATTAACTTTATTGTTTTTTCTAAATAGTTTAATCGTTTTTGGTTAATAGCATAACCTTTTAACATATAATCTTTTAATATTTTGGTAGCCCATTTTCTAAAAGCAATACCATTTTGAGAGTTTACTCGGTAACCAACAGATATAATCATGTCTAAATTATAGTAATTAGTAGGTTTATCAGCAAATTCGGAATTTCCGAATTTAGTCAAAGTTTCACTCTCTAAAAGCTCTCCATCTTTATAAATATTTTTTATATGTTCATTTATTGTAGATTTAGCTTTTTCAAATAATTTAGACATCTGTTCCTGTGTTAGCCATACCGTTTCATCTTTTATGTTTACTTCTAATTTTACATTTTGGTTTTCAAATAAAATAATTTCGTTTTTTTGATTCTCCATCTTTTCATCCTCCTTTTTGATTTAGAATTTTTCTAAATCAAAATAGTATAATTTTTCGCCAGTCTTTAAAGTATCAAAATAGTTAGCACCAAATTTTTCATAATAATTGATTAAATCTGTTTTTAAGTAGATTCGTTTAAAACCTCTTCTTTGTGCTTCTTGTAAAATAGCATTATGTAAAATTTTAGAATAGCCATTGCCTCGATATGCTTTTTTTACAAACATCGTAGCATACCATGGTGTTAAATCTTTTCGTTCTTTGCTATCTGATTCGAAAAGAGAAATAAAGCCAACTAATTTTGTATCTTTTAATAAAATTAATTTACAATAATAGAGGTTATCAAAAAGAGAAATCATTTTTTCTATTTTTTTCTGAATTTTCTTTTGATATTCTTCTTTAGAAGTACACTTGGTGCCCCATTGCTTTTGGGTTAAGTAGGCTACTTCTTTTAAATATTCTCTTTTTTCTTGGATAGGATATATTTTTAACATCGTATTCTCCTAATGAATGAAATAAATAGAGTTTTTGACAAACAAGAACTGTTGTTTGTATTATATCTTACGAACAAGAGGATGTCAATTCTTTCCTATCTATTTTTTAAATAACATAAAGAAGAGAGTTCCTATAAAATGAACTCTCTTCTTTTCCGTTTTGTTGGGGGTATCGTTGTTAGCGGGTTTTACTAGAACGCTTGGCTTGGGCATAACATACTTCAGCCATGTTATAACATTCGGGTACTTGGTTAGATTGACCATCAATAAAAGCTTGAATATCAGCGGGAATTCCATTAGGAAAAGCATTTGCATAGGAAATGAAGGATATTCTTTCTCCCTGCGAATTCTTCTTGCTAGTGGGCTCAATTCTCATGCCACCGTCTTTCAAAATAGAATTCTCCGCTTCAGTTGTAGAAAACTCAAAATACAAAGACCCTTTTAAAATCTCTTTATACAGTTTGTAAAATACTGTCAAAACAATCATCCTTTCAAGAGAAATCCCAACAAAACGAAATAGCAAAAAGGCTTCTGCTTTGTTTAGTATACCACAAAATGGGAAAAATAGCTAGTTACAAGACAAGCACTTTTTGGCTAATGATTCATATCATATTTTAGGTGATGTATATGCTAAACAGTTTAAAACAGTTATATTATGATGCCAAAAACATAGCTAAAAAAGACCCGGCAGCGAAAAATGTTTTATATGTTATTTTACTTTATCCAGGTTTTCATATATTGGTATTTCATAGAATTGCTCATTTTTTATATCGTCATAAGCTATATTTTTTAGCACGACTTCTTTCACAATTAGGGAGATTTTTAACCGGGATTGAAATTCATCCTGGTGCTAAAATAGGAAATCGTTTATTTATTGACCATGGAATGGGAATTGTAATAGGGCAGACTGCTACAGTGGGAGATAATTGTACGATTTATCATGGTGTTACATTAGGAGGAACAGGAAAAGATAAAAAGAAAAGACATCCAGATATAGGAAATCATGTTATGATAGGAACAGGTGCAAAAATATTAGGACCCATTAAAATAGGAGACAATGTAAAAATTGGTGCATGTGCAGTTGTATTACAAAATGTAGAAAGTAATTGTACAGTAGTAGGAATTCCTGCTAGAAAAGTATAGTATTTTTTCTTTTTTTGTGATATAATCAAAAAGAAGTAAAAAAGGAGTAAAAAAATGGAGAACCCATGCGTTACTTGTCAAGAAAAAAATTGTAGAAATTGTTATTATTCTGGTAAAGACCCTTTTGCAATGGAACTTACCGATGACTACCGAAAAAAAGCAAAACAAGGATATTATTCTTCTAGCCTAATCGAAGTAAGAGACGAAGAGGGAAACTTTATTGAATATCGTTATAATAAAAAAGGAGAATAACATTTCAAAAGGAAAAAACATATTAAATTACTTACCAAAATAAGTGATTTGATATGTTTTTTCTATTAATTTGTATTGACTTATACGAACTTTTGTTTTATAATGTAGCAGAAAAGAAAAACAGGAGGCAACAAATGAATGATAAAATAATCATTAAAGGAGCAAAAGAACATAATTTAAAAGATATTGATATAGAAATACCAAGAGATAAATTAGTAGTAATAACAGGATTGTCTGGTTCAGGAAAGTCTTCTCTTGCTTTTGATACGCTATATGCAGAAGGACAAAGAAGATATGTTGAAAGCCTTTCTTCTTATGCAAGGCAATTTTTAGGATTAATGGAAAAACCAGAGGTAGAATCCATTGAAGGGTTATCACCAGCTATTTCAATTGACCAAAAAACAACTTCTAAAAATCCTCGCTCTACAGTAGGAACCGTAACTGAGATTTATGACTATATTCGTTTGCTATATGCTCGTATTGGTGTTGCTTATTGTCCACATTGTGGTAAAAAAATAGAAAAACAAAGTATTGACCAAATTATCGATAATATTATGAAATTAGAAGAAGGAAGCAAAATACAGGTATTAGCTCCTATTGTAAGAAGTCGAAAAGGAGAATTTACAAAATTAATTTCTGATTTTCAAAAAGAAGGATTTATTCGTGCTAGAGTAGATGGAGAAAATGTAGAATTAACAGATGACTTAGAAATTGACCGTAAGAAAAAACATACGATAGAGCTAATTGTAGACCGACTAGTAATAAAATCAGATATTCGAAGTAGACTAACAGAATCGGTAGAAATTGCTTTAAAACACGCTGAAAATTTAGTGGTAATTGATATTGTAGGAGACAAACAAATTTTATATAGTTGTAATTATGCTTGTCCCGATTGTGGTTTTAGTTTTCCTGAATTGACACCAAGAATGTTTTCTTTTAATAACCCTTATGGAGCTTGTCCTACTTGTACGGGAATTGGCTTTTTAATGAAAATGGATGAAGACTTAATCATTCCAGAAAAAGATAAGACTTTGTATGATGGAGTAAAAGCCTTTGGAGCAAGTACCATGAAAAAGGGAGAAACAATGGCAAAAATGTATTTTGAAGCGATTGCTAAGCATTATGAAGTCGATATTCATGTTCCTATTAAAAAATTACCTCGTTGGTTTTTAGAAAAAATTTTATATGGTACAGGGGAAGAAAAAATTGAATTTGAACATGAGTCTTTCTTTGGTACGAGAAAATTTACAGCTCCTTTTGAAGGAGTGTTACCAACATTAGAAAGAAGACATTCTGAAACGAAATCGCAAGGAATGCGTGATTTTTATGAAATGTATATGAGTAATAGTGCTTGCCCTACTTGTCATGGGTCGAGATTAAAAGATGAGATTTTAGCCATTAAAATAGGAAAGAAAAATATTAATGAATTAACTGCTATGTCAATTGATAAAATTCAAACTTATTTAAGACAATTAGAATTAAATAAAAAAGATACGATGATTGCTGATATGATTCTAAAAGAAATTGATAAAAGATTGCAATTTTTGATAGATGTTGGACTAGAATATCTAACTTTATCAAGAGCCGCAGGTACGTTATCGGGAGGAGAAGCACAGCGTATTCGCTTAGCTACTCAAATTGGCTCTGGTTTAACTGGTGTGCTATATATTTTAGATGAGCCTAGTATTGGTCTTCATCAAAGAGATAATGACAGATTATTAGCCACTTTAAAAAAACTACGAGATTTAGGAAATACTGTATTAGTAGTAGAACATGATGAAGATACCATGTATGCTGCCGACCAAATTATTGATATTGGGCCAGGAGCAGGGGTACATGGTGGGAAAGTTATGGCACAAGGAACAGCAGAAGAAATTAAATTAGTAAAAGAATCGGTTACAGGACAATATTTAAGCGGAAAACAAAAAATAGATATTCCGAAAAAAAGAAGAAAACCGTTAAAAGGAAAAAACATTGAGGTAATAGGGGCGACAGAACATAATTTAAAAGAAATTAATGTACGTTTTCCTTTAGGGGTATTTACTTGTATAACTGGTGTATCTGGTTCAGGAAAAAGCACACTTGTAAATGAAGTACTGTATAAAAAAATAGCAAAAGAAATGAATGGCTCAAACGAAAAACCAGGTAAATGTAAAGAAATAAAAGGTCTTGAAAATATTGATAAAATTATTAGTATTGACCAATCTCCTATTGGAAGAACTCCTCGCTCTAATCCTGCTACTTATACAGGCGTATTTGATATTATTCGAGATATTTTCGCTAGTACAAATGAGGCAAAATTAAGAGGCTATCCAAAAGGAAGATTTAGCTTTAATGTACAGGGAGGAAGATGTGAAAACTGCATGGGAGACGGTTTGATTAAAATAGAAATGCACTTTTTACCTGACATTTATGTACCATGTGAAGTTTGCCATGGAAAACGATACAATCATGAAACATTAGAAGTAAAGTATAAGGGAAAAACAATCGCTGATGTATTAAATATGACGGTAGAAGAAGCGTTAGAATTTTTTGAAAATATTCCAAGAATTAAACAAAAAATGCAAACTTTGTATGATGTAGGTTTAGGTTATATCAAACTTGGACAACCTTCTACTACGTTATCAGGGGGAGAAGCACAGCGTGTAAAACTAGCAACGGAACTTTCTAAAAAAGCAACAGGAAAAACGTTATATATTTTAGATGAGCCAACTACTGGACTACATATTGCTGACGTACATAAACTAGTCAATATTTTACAAAGATTAGTGGATACAGGAAATAGCATTATTGTAATTGAACATAACCTAGATTTGATTAAAACATGTGATTATATTATTGATTTAGGTCCAGAAGGGGGAGATAAAGGAGGACAAGTAGTAGCAGTAGGAACACCAGAACAAATTATAAAAAATGAAAAAAGTTATACAGGTATATTTTTAAAAAAATATTTAGAAAAATAAAAAGAACAGAGAAATAGTAAAAAAAAGATTCTTTACCATTTCTCTGTTATGCTTTTAAAAACTAATCACAGTTTCTATTGTTGTTATTTATTCTTTCATTGTTTTGGTTGTTATTATTGTTGTTTCTGTTAGATTTATTGTTGTTGTTATTATTTTGGTTATTGTTCTTGTTATTATTTTTCTCTGACATAATCTGGCACCTCCATTTCCTTTTTACACTCATATTTTTCTCCCTTTTAGAGAAAAATATTCATAGACTAAAAATTGTAATTTTAAAGAAGGTGATATATAATGAACCAAAAGAAGGTGATTTCAATAGAAAAAATGAAAATATTGGTTAAAATGTTAAAAAACAGAAAAGAAACTGTAACTGCAATGGAGTCGTGTACAGGAGGATTATTTGCTAGTGAGATTACCAATGTTTCTCGGTAGTTCTCCTATTTTTTTAGGCAGTCTTGTTTCCTATTCTAGCCAAATAAAAGAACGTTTTGGAGTAAAAAAAGAAACAATTGAAAAATACACAGTTTACAGTAGACAAGTAGCAGAAGAGATGGCAAAACAAATAACAAAAATGATTCCCTCTACTTGGGCTGTTGGAATAACAGGCTATTTAGGAGATAAAGACCCAGATAAAACCGGAATCGAAAAGCAAACTGTTTTTTATACTATCTATTATGTGCCAAAAAGAAAAACACATACTTTTCGATTAGAAATTAATCCGCTTTTAAAAAGGCAAGAGAAAAAAGAAATTGTTGTAACAAAAATTACAGAAAAAATAATAGAGTTAATAAAAAAAATGCAGGAGGAAGAAAAAGAATGAAAACAGAAAATAGGGTAATAGGAATAGAAGGATTAGTAGGAGCGGGAAAAACAGCTCTCTGCAAAGAATTATTAAACCTAATTCCAGATTCAATTTTATTAAGTGGAGGAGATATTTATAGAGCAGTTGTTTTCGGCATCATGCAGTCTGGCATGAACTTAGAAGAAATGGCAAAAAAATTAGTACAAGTAGATGCGAGAAGTATGTTAGAAAAATTACAACTAGAAATAAAGATAGAAAATAGACAAAGTATGGTTTACCTTCATGATAAAAAAATAGAAGAAAAAGAGTTACAATCGCTTAACTCTTCTCTTGCTGTTTCTACAGTAAGTAAAATAGCAGATAATACTAAATTATATGAGTTCGGAAAACAAGTCATTAATCATTTTAAAAAACAGTATATTGTTATTTTATCTTCTCGTGATATTGTAAGAATGTATCCGGAAGTAGATTATCATTTTTTCATTACCGCATCTTTGCAAGAACGACTTAGACGTAAAATGATACAATATGGAAAAATAGCATCCGAAAAAGAAGTAAGACAAATGATTGAAAAAAGAGATGAGTTACAAAAACAAGCTGGATATTACGATAGAGCAGAAAAAACAATTACAATAGATGTTACCAATTGTAAAACCCCAAAAGAATCTGCACAACAAGTTTTTAAATACATACAATAATAGAAAAAGCAAAGAAAGGGTGAAGATATTGAATGAAAAATGGCAAGAATTTAATCAATACCTAAAAAATCGAAGAGTTGCTGTTTTAGGCGTAGGGGTTAGTAATGGGCCGCTCTTAGATTATCTTTATCAAGTTGGTGCAAATGTTTCTATTTTTGATAATAAAGAAGTCGAAGACCTTTCTAATGAAGTTAGAAACAAAATGGTTTCCTATTCGATGCAAGGGTTTTTGGGTGAAAATAGTTTGGAAAATTTAAAAGATTTTGATTTGATTTTACGTTCTCCTAGTATTTTACCAACAAGAAAAGAATTAATTCGAGAAGAAAAAAGAGGGGCGATTGTTACTTCTGAAATAGAACTTTTTATGAAAATGTGTCCTTGTTATATGATTGGCGTAACAGGAAGTGATGGAAAAACCACTACTTCTACTCTTATTTTTAAAATACTAGAAAAAGCAGGTTATACCTGTCATTTAGGAGGAAATATTGGAACTCCGCTTTTTACAAAATTACCCCAAATAAAAAAAGAAGATGTTGTCGTGCTAGAACTAAGCAGTTTTCAGTTAATGCAAATGGAAGTAAGTCCTCAAACTGCAGTAATTACGAATATTAGTCCAAATCATTTAAATATTCATCATTCTTATGAAGAATATATTGATGCAAAAAAGCAAATCTTTTTGCATCAATCAGATAACAATATCGTAGTATTAAATTATGATAATAATATAACTAGAAAATGCAAAGACCAAATAAACGGAAAAGTACGTTTTTTTAGTAGTAAAACAAGATTAGAAGATGGGTGGATTGTAGATGATGGAAAAATTAAAGAATGTCATGACCGATTAAGAAAACATATTTTACATACAAAAGAAATTCCATTAAGAGGAATTCATAATTATGAAAATATTTGTGCTGCTTTAGCTGCTACAAAGGACTTTGTAGACCCCCAAATAGCGACAAAAGCAATTTTAGAATTTCAAGGAGTCGAACATCGATTAGAATATTTAGGACAAATACAAGATGTAAAATGGTATAATGATTCTGTAAGCTCCACACCTACTAGAACGATTGCAGGATTAAATTCTTTTGAGGAACAGATAATTTTAATAGCGGGAGGATATGATAAAAATTTAGATTATACTCCTTTAGTAAAGCCTGTTTTAGAAAAGGTAAAAGGATTAATATTACTTGGTCAAACAGCAGAAAAAATATTAACTTGTGTAACACAAGAATTAGAAAAAAGGCATCAATCCCTACCTATTTTTTTGTGTAATAGCTTAGAACAAACGGTTCAAATCGCTCATCAAGTAGCAAAACCTGGTCAGATTGTTTTATTTTCTCCAGCTAGTGCTAGTTTTGATATGTTTGAAAATTTTGCTCAAAGAGGACAACTATTTAAACAGCTTGTAAACAATCTATTTGCCAAATAAATATGCACCAAAACGCTATTTCCTTCATACTATACCAATAGAAATGAAGGAGGTAGTAAAATGTATAATCAATCTTACGAAGACTACATGAGAAGTGTGCTTGGTTATTCGTGTATGCCAGAAGGAAATCCTACATATGATAATTACATGCCTTATCCTGCTATGAATTCTAATAACGTAGTAGAAGAAAATGATTGTGAAGATTTATATCCAGACATCTATAGAATACTTAATCCTATGGTATGTAAAGCTTGCAATGAAAATGTAAAACCTATTACAAAAGAAGTAGTGGAAGAAATTACGCAAACTGTTTATCAGGCAGTAGAAACAACAGAAATACAGGTCAAAGCAAAACAGACAAAAGTAGAACTAAAAAATGGGGACGTACGTAATCCAAACATAAAAAAAGAAGAGGTCCCAGAGACAAGACAGCAAAACTTTTTGTTACGAGACTTAATCAAAATTTTAGTATTAAAACAATTATTACAAAATAATAGACCACCAAGACCACCGTTTCCTGGACCAAACCCTAATCCACCACGTCCACCCTTCCCACCAAGACCGCCCTTTCCAGGAGGACCTCGGACCTGTTGTTCCACCCACAAGACCACAACCAAGAGGATATGATGATTATTTTGTTTAAACATTAAATTTAAAGAATGCTTGTATAAGAGCATTCTTTTTTGGTAAAAAAATCCTAAAATGAAAAAAATTTCATAAAACAATATTTGGTTTGTATAGTATTTTTGTTATCGGTTAAAATAAGAATGTAAGAAAAAAGGAGGGAAAAAATGAAAGTAAAAGATTGTATGAATTCAAAAATTTGTTATGTGAAACAAGATAACAAAATTAGTGATGTGGCAAAAATGATGTGTGATAATCATGTAGGATGTCTTCCTGTTTGCGATAATAATGACCAAGTTGTAGGAATTGTAACAGATAGAGATATCATCTTACGTTGCATAGCTTGTGATAAAGATGTTAAATCGGAACCAGTAAAAGATATTATGTCTTGTAATACTTGCTGTTGTAATGCAGAAGATGATATTCAAACAGCAGAAGAAAAAATGGGCCAATATCAAATAAGAAGAATACCAGTAGTAGAAAATGGAAAACTAGTAGGTATGTTAACATTAGGAGATTTAGCAAAAAATGAACAAGTAGATAGCGTAGATGTAGGTTGTACAGTAGAAAATATCTGTTGCAATGGTGCAAAAAATGCTGAATAGAACAATATTGTAAAAAGAGAAAAGAGATACAGGTATAAATAGTATCTCTTTTTACATATAATATAGTATAGAAAAGACAAGCTAGAAAGAAAAGAGGAAAAAAATTGGTTGTAGATATGAGTTATTGGTCTAAAGTAGTAAGACGTCTATTATTACTCCTTCTAAGTATAGTAGGAGTTTATCTTTCTTTTAAACTAGCAGTATTTTATTTACCTTTTTTGATTGCTTTTGTTTTATCTCTTATGATAGAACCTGCTATTCGTTATCTGATGCGAAAAACAAAATTAAAAAGAAAAACGAGTGCTATTATTATTTTTATTCTTGTTTTTGCTATTATTGCCGGCTTACTCATATGGGGAATTACAACATTAATAGGAGAAGCATCTAATTTATTACAAGGTTTAAACCAGTATCTAGACAAAGCTTATGATTTTATCAATCAATTATTTCAAAACTTTGATTTTTCAAAGTTTAAGTTAACAGAACAATTCGGAAAATTAATACAAGATGCGTCAAGCGACTTTCTAGCTAATATCTCCGTATGGTTAAAAGGAATGTTAAATAACCTAATCAATTTAATTTCCCAAGTGCCTACCATTGCCATTTATTTTGTTGTAACACTACTTTCTTTATATTTTATTTGTACAGATAAGATATATATGTTAGACCAAGTAGAACATCATTTACCAGAAACGTGGGTTAAAAAAATGGCAGTTCATATTAGAGAAATTACAAAAACATTAGGAGGATATTTAAAAGCACAAGCAA
>DBFJJM010000065.1:0-11973 GCA_048393175.1 Candidatus Merdicola sp. | reverse complement strand
ATTCGCCTTCATGAAGCCGGAATTGCTAGTAATGGCAGGTCAGCATACTGCCGTGAATACGTTCCCGGGCCTTGTACACACCGCCCGTCACACCATGAGAGTTGGGGATACCCGAAGCCCGTGAGCCAACTTGTAAAAGAGGCAGCGGTCGAAGGTAGAATCAATGATTGGGGTGAAGTCGTAACAAGGTAGCCGTATCGGAAGGTGCGGCTGGATCACCTCCTTTCTAAGGAGAAGTTTCTCAAACTGAATTTATTATTTATTTTTTAATGTACTTTTTTACTTGCATCTTGATAAATGTTCGATAAAGATGTTATCAAGAAGTACATTTATGGAAAAGCAAGAAAAGTACATTAAAAATAGAGTGGCTCGTACAAAAGAAGCGAACAGAAAGATACTCTAAATATATGGGCTCATAGCTCAGATGGTTAGAGCGCACGCCTGATAAGCGTGAGGTCGATGGTTCGATTCCATTTGAGCCCACCAACTGAGATAAAATTTATCTCAGAAGCACATTGAAAAATATATAGAAAGAAGAGAAAAAGCAAAGGTAAACTAGAAAGAAATAGTACTATTGAAAGATTTCAATAGGGAAAAATTAACCGAAAAAAGAAGAAGGTTAAGCTACTAAGAGCATAGGGTGAATGCCTAGGCACCAAGAGCCGAAGAAGGACGTGATAAGCTGCGAAAAGCTATGGGTAGGAGCAAATATCCGATAAACCATAGATATCCGAATGAGGAAACTCAGCCAGAGAAGAAGTCTGGTTATCCGTACGTAAGTAAAGTAGCGTACGAGAGGGGAACGCAGGGAACTGAAACATCTAAGTACCTGCAGGAAAAGAAAGAAAACTCGATTCCTAGAGTAGTGGCGAGCGAAATAGGAGAAGCCTAAACCAGGAGTAGAAATACATCTGGGGTAACGGACTACAGAATCGATTTAACGAGTCTACTAGAAGTATTTGGAAAGATACGCCATAGAAGGTGAAAGGCCTGTATAGGAAAGATAAGTTAACGAGGTAGAATCCAGAGTAATACGAGGCACGTGGAATCTCGTATGAAGAAGTGGGGACCATCCCATAAGGCTAAATACTACTTGGTGACCGATAGTGAAGAAGTACCGTGAGGGAAAGGTGAAAAGGACCCCGGGAGGGGAGTGAAAGAGAACCTGAAACCCTATGTTTACAAGCAGATAGAGCACGTTAAGGTGCGATATCGTACTTTTTGTAGAACGGTCCAGCGAGTTATTGTATATGGCGAGGTTAAGTTGTAAGTAAGCAACGAAGCCGGAGTGAAAGCGAGTCTGAAGAGGGCGTAAAAGTCATATGTAATAGACCCGAAACCGGGTGACCTATCCATGGTCAGGATGAAGGTAGAGTAAAATCTATTGGAGGTCCGAACTCATAAGCGTTAAAAAGCTTCGGGATGAACTGTGGATAGCGGAGAAATTCCAATCGAACTCGGAGATAGCTGGTTCTCCTCGAAATAGCTTTAGGGCTAGCCTCGTGAAGTAGCATGTGGGGGTAGAGCACTGAAGGAGCTAGGGGCCTAACCAGGTTACCGAACTCTATCAAACTGCGAATACCATGTGTGTAAGCACGGGAGTCAGACTACGGGAGCTAAGTTCCGTGGTCAAAAGGGAAAGAGCCCAGACCGTCAATTAAGGTCCCAAAGGGATAGCTAAGTGGAAAACGATGTGATTTTGCGTAAACAACCAGGATGTTGGCTCAGAAGCAGCCATACATTTAAAGAGTGCGTAATAGCTCACTGGTCGAGTGAAGTTGCGCGGAAAATTACCGGGGCTAAGCTATACACCGAAATTGCGGATTTATACTTGAAAGAGAGTATAAGTGGTAGAGGAGCATTCTATTGTAGGAAGAAGCATAATCGAGAGGATATGTGGACGAAGTAGAAGAGAGAATGCTGGAATAAGTAGCGAGAGCAAGGTGAGAAACCTTGCCGTCGAAAGTCTAAGGTTTCCTGGGGAAGGTTTGTCCGCCCAGGGTAAGTCGGGACCTAAGGTGAGGCCGAAAGGCGTAGCCGATGGATAGCAGGTAGAGATTCCTGCACTATAGATATGTTTAAAAAGCGTAAGGGACGCAGAAGTGGAAGATGAGCGAGGAAGAGGAAAAACTCGTATCGCAAGATATAGTGAAAATAAAGTAACGAATCATCAAGAAGCACGCTGACGAGAAAAGCTTACGAGACTTATGTATCTGTACCCGTACCGCAAACCGACACAGGTAGATGAGGAGAGAATCCTAAGACGAACGGGAGAAGCATTGTTAAGGAACTCGGCAAATTAACCCCGTAACTTCGGGAGAAGGGGTACCTAAGTAATATTAGGTCGCAGAGAAATGGCCCAAGCAACTGTTTAACAAAAACACAGGTTTCTGCTAAATCGAAAGATGAAGTATAGGAGCTGACGCCTGCCCAGTGCTGGAAGGTTAAGGGGAAGAGTAAGAGCTAGACTCGAAGCTTAGAACCAAAGCCCCAGTGAACGGCGGCCGTAACTATAACGGTCCTAAGGTAGCGAAATTCCTTGTCAGGTAAGTTCTGACCCGCACGAAAGGCGTAATGATTTGGGCACTGTCTCAACAATGTCCCCGGCGAAATTGTAGTACTAGTGAAGATGCTAGTTACCTGCGACAAGACAGAAAGACCCCATGGAGCTTTACTGTAGCTTGATACTGGGTTTTGATGATTTATGTACAGGATAGGTGGGAAACGGAGAAGTTTAGGCGCCAGCTTAAATGGAGTTAACGTTGGGATACCACTCTTAAATCATTGAAATTCTAACTAATAGTCATAAACTGGCTAGAGGACAATGTCAGGTGGGCAGTTTGACTGGGGCGGTCGCCTCCTAAAGAGTAACGGAGGCGCCCAAAGGTTGCCTCAGTGCGGACAGAAATCGCACGAAAGAGTGTAAAGGCAGAAGGCAGCTTAACTGGGAGACAAACAAGTCGAGCAGATACGAAAGTAGGGCTTAGTGATCCGGCGGTAGTGAATGGAAATGCCGTCGCTCAACGGACAAAAGTTACCCTGGGGATAACAGGCTTATCTCCCCCAATAGTTCACATAGACGGGGAGGTTTGGCACCTCGATGTCGGCTCATCGCATCCTGGAGCGGAAGTACGTTCCAAGGGTTGGGCTGTTCGCCCATTAAAGCGGTACGCGAGCTGGGTTCAGAACGTCGTGAGACAGTTCGGTCCTTATCTGTCGCAGGCGAAGGAAATTTGAAGGGAGCTGTCCTTAGTACGAGAGGACCAGGATGGACATACCGATGGTGAATCAGTTGTCACACCAGTGGCATGGCTGAGTAGCTAAGTATGGAAGGGATAAACGCTGAAAGCATCTAAGTGTGAAGCCCCCCCTAAGATAAGATTTGCCATTGCGCAAGCAAGTAAGATTCCACGAAGACGACGTGGTAGATAGGCTGAAGGTGGAAGTACAGTAATGTATGGAGCTGAGCAGTACTAATCAATCGAGGGCTTAACCACAAAGGTATATATTTGATAGGTTACCCTATCTTCTTTCTATGTATTTTTCAGTGTGCTAAAAAAATATATATGACAAGTGAATAAAAAAAAGAAAAAAGGATAAAATAGAGTAAAAGTACTTGTCAAATAAAAAGCAAAGTAGTATAATACGTTGCATAAAGAAAGTCATTCATTTTCTGGTGATGATAACATAGAGGAAATACCTGTTCCCATACCGAACACAGAAGTCAAGCTCTATTGTGCCGAAGATACTTGTGGGTTACCCTGCTGGGAAAATAGGTTGTCGCCAGGTTTTATATATTCCTCTTTAGCTCAGTTGGTAGAGCGCTCGGCTGTTAACCGATAGGTCGTTGGTTCGAGTCCAACAAGAGGAGCCAATATGTTAACAGAATGCTAAAATATTAGTATTCTGTTTTATTATGTTAAAAGCATTGATATAAGGTATAGAATGTTGTTATAAATTACATAGAAGAAAATAAAAAAGCGGAAAATTTGAAAAAAGAATTAGAAAAAGAATATGAAATAAAAGCAATATGCATTAAGGCAGATGTTTCAAACGAGGATGAAGTTAAAAATATGATAAGAAGTATTATTAATGAATTTGGAAAGATTGATGTTCTTGTTAATAATGCAGGTATTGCCATAGATAAAGAATTTGAAGATAGAACCATTGATGATTGGAAACAAACATTAAATGTAAATTTAATAGCACCATTTATTGTAAGCAAGTATGTAGGAAATGAAATGCTAAAAAATAAAAGTGGTAAAATAATAAATATATCAAGTACAAATGGAATTAATTCATTCTTTCCGACAAGTATAGATTATGATGCTTCGAAAGCAGGATTAATTAATTTAACTCATAATTTAGCAATTCAATTTTCACCATATATAAACGTAAATTGTGTAGCACCAGGCTGGGTGAATACTGATATGAATAAAGATTTACCTAAAGAATTAGTTGAAGAAGAAACTAATAGAATTTATAAAAAACGATTTGCAGAACCAAGTGAAATAGCAAAAGTAGTTACATTTTTAGCTAGTGATGATGCAGATTTTATAAATGATGAAGTAATAAAAGTTGATGGAGGTTATTAGAATGGAAACACATATACAACCTACTACAAAATCAATTTTATCAGCTAAAGTAGAAGTAAGGGAGAATGGATTAAATGGAAAAGGAATATTTGCTAAAGAGTTTATAAAAAAAGGTGAAATTGTATTTATTAAAGGTGGTCATATACTAACTAGAGAAGAAATATTTTCATCTGGAATTATAAATAGTTATTTTCCAATAAGTGACGAATATTTTTTAGGAGCAATGAATAAGGAAGAAGAAAATGAAATAAAATTATTCGAAAATCATTCTTGTAATCCTAATTGTGGACTAAGAGGAGAAATTACTTTTGTTGCAATGAAAGATATAGATAAAAATGAAGAATTAACCACTGATTACGCATTTATTGATAATGAATATTACAAATTTAACTGTACTTGTGGTTCAGAAAATTGTAGAAAAGTTGTTACTGGCTTTGATTGGAAAATAAAAGAATTGCAAGACAAGTATTATGATTATTTTGCACAATATTTAAAAGAAAAAATTGACAAAGAAAGAGAAAAAATAAAATAGGTATTGCCAAACCTAAGATTTTATGTTAAATTAAAAACATATTTATAGACAAAAAAACACCGATTCGTGGGTACATTTCTTGCAATCTATTGCTATAACTACATTTGAAACGGAAATAAGTAACTTTTTTGCGTTAAAGTTTTCGAATACGTCATACGCAAAGGAGCCAATATGTTAACAGAATGCTAAAATATTAGTATTCTGTTTTATTATGTTAAAAGCATTGATATAAGGTATAGTTATAGTGTTAAAGATTACAGCAATATAAAAATTGCAGAAGTATTGACATAGCTGAACTTCAAAAACGAGTCCTACTGGTATAGTTGGACTTATTTTTTGTTTCAAATAATATTCAAATTTAGTTACTCTTATGATATAATGATGCAGGTAAAGAGGTGAAAAGGTGATAGAGTTAGAAAAAAAATATAAAAATAAATTAAAAGGAAAACAATTTATAGATTTATTTTGTGGACTAGGTGGGTTCAGATTAGCTCTACAATCTTATGGAGCAAAATGTGTATTCAGTTCAGATATAGATAAATATGTAAGTGAAACATATAAAAATAATTTTGGAGATTATCCATTAAGTGACATAACTAAAGTGGATGAAAAAAATATCCCTAATCATGATATACTATGTGCTGGATTTCCATGTCAAGCATTTAGTATATCAGGAAAACAAAAAGGATTTGACGATATTAGAGGAACTTTATTTAGAGAAGTTGTAAGAATTGCAAAATATCATCAACCAGAATTACTATTATTGGAAAATGTAAAAAATTTAGAAAAACATGACAATGGAAGGACATTTAAAGTGATAAAGGAAAATATAGAAAATATAGGATATAATATGTATTCAAAGGTTATAAATGCTTCTAGATATGGTGTTCCTCAATCGAGAGAAAGATTTTATATGGTATGCATTAGAAAAGATTTAGATAACAAAAATTATAAATTTCCATTACCTATAAATAAGAAAATATGTGTTAATGATATATTACTTAATAATGGAGAAGAAAAGCAATATATCATTAATAAACCATATCAATTAAAAGAAAAAAGCGAACAAATAAAAATGTTTAAGGTATACGACAAACCACTAAGAATTGGAACAGTAAATAAAGGAGGACAAGGCGATAGAATATATGATCCAATGGGTCAAGCAATAACATTATCAGCAGAAGGGGGAGGTACAGGTGCAAAAACCGGATTATATTATATAAATAATGAAGTGAGAAAATTGCATCCAAGAGAATGTGCAAGATTAATGGGGTATCCAGAAGAATATAAAATTAATGAATCAGTAAATCAAGCACAAAAACAATTTGGAAATAGCGTAGTTGTAGATGTATTGCAATATCTAGTAAAAAGCATAATAGATGAAGGGAGTATAAAAAATGGATAGTTCTGGAGGCTCAAAAATTGCGAAAGATGGATTTAATAATGAAAAGGATATTGTTAATAAATTTATTAATTGGAAAGAGAATATAGAAGCACAACAATGGTTAAAAATAATGGGATATCATTTAGAAGATATAGAATATGTGTATGCAGAAGTATTACATGGTTACAAAACAGATGTACAAGTTCAAGTAACAATAAAATTGAAAAATATTATAGAAGCACAAAATATACAAGTAAAATTAGTTAGTAATCAAAAAGGATTTAATCAAGTTGATAAGAGATGGATTAGAAATTATGTGAATATGTGGGAAATACCAGACAATATAGTGAAATTATTACAATATTATACAGGAGAGCTACCTCCATATAAGGAAAATACTAAAGATAAAAGAAGAATGTTTATGAATGAATTTTCTGCTAAACAACAAAAAGAAATGATTGATTATTTTGAACAAAATAAAATGTTGATTATTTTAGATATTATTAAAGGTAGGGGAATTTTAGCAGCAGAATGGATATTAGTTGCTCAAAAATATGATGGTATATTTAGGTGGATTTTAAAACCAATTAATGTAGCTATTAATCACTATAGCGAAGGAAATGTTGAAATAACGAATAGAGGCAATTTGAAAATAGGAAGAATTACAATGCAAAGAAAAGGTGGAGATGGAGGAAGAGAAACTGCAAATATGTTACAGTTTAAAGTTAATCCAATAGAATTATTTAATGTTAATAATACTGTAGGAATATGATATGAATATATTTTCATATCTGTTCAAATATCTTTTGCATGACTGTACAATGTCTGTACGAAGAAAAATTGAAAATATTGTGATGAGTGAGATTATAGTAATTATGATTTAAGTAAAAGGTATACATTAAGAAAATAGAAGATAAGAAAGTGTCTTTTTTAAAATTTCAAACTCTATTTGAGAAAAGGAATTGTATCTATATTGGTTTTGTAGATGGAGGAAAAAGTAAGATAAATGATGAAAAATTTCCGAATGAAACATATTATAAGGACTTAAGTAAATATAAACTTGATTATTTAAAAGATACATGGATGAATAAATATAAAGAAACGATTTGTAAAACGAATAACAAGAATGCACTTGATTTAGGATGCGGGTTAGGACAAGATACACAATGGATATCATGTTATTTCTTGTGATATTTCTTCTTTTGTATTAAGTAAATTAGAAGAGTTAAAGCCTAATGTTACAACGATGCATCTAGATATTGCAAATGGATTGCCTTTTGAAGATAATTCTATAGGCTTAACAAATGCTAATCTTTCACTTTACTACTTTAAAATGGATAAAACCCAAGAGATATTTGATGATGTTTTTCGAGTACTTGAACCAAGTCGCCTATTTATCGGTAGAATGAATTCGGATAAAAATAATTATGTGAATTCCTGTTCTCAAGAGATAGAGAAAAATTTTTACTATGATACAGTACATAAAAAATATAGTCGATTATTTAATAAAGAGCAGTTTGATATGTTAACAAAAAAATGGAAAGTGATAGTTTTGAATGAAAATGAAACAGTTCGTGTAGAAAGAAATATACGTGGGAATTTATTTTACAGAAATAGTCTATAATTAAAATACCAGCTATCACTACTAAAAATCAATAATAATATAGAGAGGCAGAATAATGAATATTTGTATAGAAACTTTAAAAAAAGAAGAACTAGAACAATATAAATTTTTAATAGATAGTTGTTTTGATAATAGTAATAGTTTAGAAACATATAAACAAAGTTATAGTGAAGGTGGGCAATATGTTATCTTAGTAGCAAAAGACAATGGAAAAATGGTGGGCAGTATTACACTATATCAAATAGATTTATTTACTTTTTCTTTTCAGCCTGCTCTAGAAATATTTAATGTAGCAGTTTTAAAAGAATATAGAAGACAAAATATTGCTAAAACTTTATTTAACTACGTAATAGAATATGCTACTAAAAATTCTTTCAAATCCATTTTTTTAACCTGTTTAGATACTGCTTATTCTGCACATAAACTTTATGAAAGTGTAGGCTTTAAAAAAATGTCAAGTGTTAAATATAGTTTGGATTTATCTTTGTTAAAGTAAAATTGATTGTTGAAGATAAAAAGAGTATAGGTATCATTTAAAGTAGTTCTTTTGTAAAAAGATAGTCTAAGTGCATAGATTAACTTGTTTGTCTAAAAAAGGAAGTTTGCTCAAAAGCCTTGAAAATTAGACAGTTTTAAGGTATAATATAAATGTTATGGAGTGATATCGAAGTGGTCATAACGAGCTGCGCTGGAACCGTAGTAGCCTGTAACAGGGCCCGTGGGTTCGAATCCCACTCACTCCGCCATAAAAAGCTATGTGAGTTTTAAAAGAAATATTACATGGCTTTTTTCGTTGGAAAAATTTATTTTTTATGGTATAGTTTTAGAGGGGAGAAAAAATGCAAGAAAGATTAGAGAAAATAGTAAAACCATTGTTAAATTGGTATCAGAAAAATAAAAGAGAATTACCCTGGAGAGAAGAAAAAAATCCTTATCATATTTGGCTTTCTGAAATTATGCTACAACAAACAAGAATAGAAGCAGTAAAAAGTTATTATGCTAGATTTCTAAAGGAAGTTCCTACTATTTTAGAACTGGCTAATATAGAAGAAGAAAAACTGTTAAAATTGTGGGAAGGATTAGGGTATTATAACCGTGCTAGAAATTTAAAAAAGGCAGCTAAAATGATAGTAAAAGAATATGAAGGAAACATGCCGAATTATTATGAAGAATTAATAAAACTTCCTGGAATTGGCGAATATACGGCAGGTGCCATTGCTTCTATTGCATTTGACGAAAAAATTCCAGCAGTAGATGGAAATGTTTTGCGTGTTATTTCTAGGGTGATAGGAAATAGAGAAAACGTTTTATCAAAAGAAGTAAAAAAGGAGATTACAAATCAATTAATAAAAGTGATACCAGACGAAGCAGGAAATTTTAATGAATCTTTAATGGAATTAGGAGAGGTGATTTGTCTTCCTAATGGACAGCCTTTTTGTGAAAAATGTCCGATACAAAAGTTTTGTTATGCTTATCAAAAGAATCTTACTTCTCAAATACCAGTACGAGAAAAAATAATAAATAGAAAAAAAGAACATAGAACAGTATTGTTATTTCGAAAAGAAGAAAAAATTGCCATTCAGAAAAGACCACAAAAAGGTTTATTAGCAAATATGTATGAATTTCCTAATTTAGAAGGAAAAAAGAAGAAGGAAGATATTTTAGAACAAATAGATAAATGGGGAATAAAAACAAGGCGAATACAAAAAAAAGGACAAGCAAGCCATATTTTTTCTCATATAGAATGGAACATGATTATTTATGAAATAATAGTAGAAAAAGAGTCAGATTGTTTGCTATGGGTTAATAAAAAAGAGTTAGAACAAAGTTATCCGATGCCAACAGCATTCAAGAAGCTTCAAAAATGGATAATATAACTTGATGGTAAAAAATTATGTGTTATACTAAATCAAAATTAAATGGAGGAGTAGTATGTCTAAAGAAATGTTTAATGAATTTAATTTTAGAGAAGAAATTGAACTTATGCGTTTAGACTATAAAATGAGACAAAAACAAAGCTTTGAAGAAGGAATAGAAAATGGACTAGAAGGTTTTAGAAACAAACAGGAAGATGAAAAACAAGGGTATTTCCAATAAATTGGAGATATCTTTTTTTCTTTCTTGACGAAGTGGTCACTTCTCTTTTCTTTGCTTTTTTATATGATATAATTCCTAAAATGAAGAAAAGGAGTCTATATGAAAATAAAAAATGAGTTATATCCAGCAAAAAAGTTTTGTAATTTAAGAGAAGTTTTGAATAATACAGTACAGTATTATCCAAAAAATAATGCTTTTATTGTGAAAGAAAAAGAAGGAGAAAAAATCTCTTATCGAGCTATTACCTACAAAACGTTTCAAGACGAAATTAATTTTCTAGGAACAGCTCTTTTGAAAAGAGGATTACTAGGAAAGAAAATTGCTATTATTTCTCCGAATCGTTATGAGTGGTGTGTAAGCTACTTAGCAGTGGTAAATGGATTAGGGATTGTTGTTCCACTTGATAAAGGATTACCAGAAGAAGAAATTGAAACTTCTCTAAAAAGAAGTAAGGTAGAGGCTGTTATTTTTGATGGGAAGTACTATGATATTATGAAAAGCATAAAACAAAAAGGAAGTACTTCTATATTGCAATATATTTGTCTTGACAAGCTAGATGAAAATTTTGACACCTACTTATCTCTTTTACAATATGGAAAAGAGGAAGTAGAAAAAGGAGGAAAAGAATATAAGAAGTTACCAATTGATTCGGATAAGATGAGCATCTTGTTATTTACTTCAGGAACCACTAGTGCTTCAAAAGCAGTTATGCTATCTCACCGAAATATTGCAGAAAATATTTTTGCTTTAAATAGTATGATTAAAGTCTATTCTACCGATGTTTCTTTAGCTTTTCTACCGCTTCATCATACGTTTGGGGCAACAGGATATCTCTTTTTTATGGCAAATGGAGCTACGACTGTTTTTTGTGATGGACTACGACATATTCAAGAAAATTTGAAAGAATATAAGGTATCTGTTTTTGTTTGTGTTCCACTTTTGTTAGAGGCAATGTATAAAAAAATCAATGTAGCAATTGAAAAACAAGGGAAAACAAAATTAATAAAAGTAGCTAGAAAAGTAAGCCAACTTTTATTAAAATGTAAAATAGATATTAGAAGAAAACTTTTTAAACAAGTAATTGACCAATTAGGTGGAAATTTAAGATTAGTAGTAAGTGGAGCTGCAGCAATTGAAAAGGAAGTAGCAAAAGGATTTAATGAATTTGGAATAACTACCATTCAGGGGTATGGGTTAACTGAAACAGCACCAGTATTAACTGCGGAAAATGAAGAATGTATTTCCTATGGTTCAGTAGGAGTACCTTTATGTAATGTGGAGGTAAAGATAGAAAAACCAGATGAAAAGGGAATTGGAGAGGTAAAGGCAAAAGGACCAAATGTGATGCTTGGCTATTATGAAAATGAAGAAGCAACAAAAGAAGTTCTAAAAAATGGTTGGTTTTATACAGGCGATTTAGGTTATTTGGATTCAAATGGAGTACTTTATATTACTGGTAGAAAGAAAAATATGATTGTTCTGAAAAATGGAAAAAAGATTTTTCCAGAAGAAATTGAATTAGTTATTGGAAAGCTGGATTATGTGTTAGAAAATATGGTATTTGGTTATCCAAAAGGGGACGATGTGGTTTTATCTGTTAAAATTGTATATAACGAAGAAATTGTAAAGGAAAAGTATCAAGATAAGACAAAAGATGAGTTTAAGCAAAAAGTATGGGAAGATATTAAAAAAATAAACCAGAGGATGCCAAATTATAAGCATATTAAGAAAATGATTTTAA
>DBFJJM010000064.1:0-4725 GCA_048393175.1 Candidatus Merdicola sp. | reverse complement strand
CTATTTCACTTTTTCTTTCATTTCCATTATTTTATTCCACTCTCCTATATAAATGGTAATTCCTGTTGTTTGCAAAGGATACTTCTTTTTCATTTCTAAATATATTTGCCATTTTTGCTTTTCCTGTGAGCTAAAATATAATTTACTTTTTATCTGCTTTTGTGTTATATACCTTTGTTCTATGTTAGCAAGTTTTCTTCCATTTAAATATACTTTGAATTGTTTTTCTATCATAGGATTAGAACTATTCTCTTCTTTTATTCTCACCTTCATATCCTTCTTCCATTGTATCTTAGAACTAATCCACTTTAAATATTGCCTTAAAAAGAAAAAAGCCAACTTTTCGTTTCCAATTAGTTCAATTTGAATAACAGAATAATGATTTGTTTGATAAATTCCGTATTTTTGAAAATGACATGCATATTCTACTAATATTTGATTTTCTTCTTCTGAAAAGTCTTTGTCTTTTAATTCCATTTTTTCTAGTTTTCTTTGTTTACAAAATTTTTCTGTTTGTATAAAAAAAAAGGATTCTTTCTCATTACTCATTTGTTTTTCTGCTCTCCTACGTTATTCTAATTTAGAAAGTAAAAAGTCTTCATCAAAAAAAATAGCAGCACACAATTCATTATCTAAATCAAATACATCTTTAATTTTTAACATATCATTTAAACCAAATTCTCTTCTTCCTATTAGCTTTTGTGTTAAAGTATTATAGCTCATTCCTAGTTCTTCTGCTAGGTCTATTCTTCTTACATGTCTTATTTGCATTAGTGCTCTTAATCTATCACCTATGATTTTAGAATCCATTTTCTTTCCCCTTTCTAACTCGTTTCCTTACAGGAAACATATTATATAAAAGACGAAACAATGTCAAGAGTTTTTTTAACTTATTTGTAAAATTTTACTTTTTTGACCTATTTCCTTTACATTTTGACAAACAAATGGTATAATTCAGATATAAATATAAACGAGGAGGTATACTGATGAAAAATGTTTTTCCAGAAAGATTTTCCGAACTCATTAAAGAAAACAATTATAATTATGAACAAATTGCTAAGAAATTAAATTTAAAATCAAAAGGAACAATTTCTAAGTATGCTACTGGAAAGATTCAAAATATCGATATTTCCATGATACAAAAAATAGCCGATATATTTGATGTTTCTCCTGCTTGGCTTGCTGGTTTTTCAGATGAAAAAAAAGAAAAAAAATAAGATAAGTAATCTATACTATATCTAGAATCTATTTTTTTGTCAATCATTTTTCACCAGATTTGATAGAAATGGACACATTTTTAGTTTGTTTTTTCTTTTTTCATAGTAATGGGGGAGGGCTATACAGATTTCCCTCCCCCATTACTTCTCACTATGAAATCATTTGCTCCTCAAGAACGCTTTTGAGTGCACCAGCAATTTCTTCTGGCTTAGCAACACGCTCCCCTTCTGCAGGACCAAAACGGACTTGACCAGACTGTGCGTCAAAGTCAAAAATGTAACGAGCGAAGGTATCCCCTTGTCCATCATCTGACGTTGGAATGTGTACCGTTCCTTTTATGCTCTCAATTTCCAGTGTTTTCGGCATAATTATGCCTCCTTTTCTTTTTTCGATACAGCCAATTTACTATATCCTTTTTAGGATACTTTATTTTTTCTCTACAAAAATACTTATTCTATGAAACCCTATTTTTCCGTTATTAAAATTTATATTTTTTAAAAAATCATACTTTTCTTTATTCTAATGTAGCTATTCGAAAAAAATTTTGCTATTCGAAAGAGCCAACCATTCTTTGATGGTTGGCTCTTTCTTTGCTTCTTCTACGCCAAAAAGCTTATCGGAGTGACCGATTCTGCTTACGCAATTCTTCATACAGTGCACGTTCAATCGCTTCTGTTACCGCTTCGGTGGAAAGTCCATTTGCTTGTGCAATTTCGCTTATTTCTTGGTCATTCCACCACCGACATTGCCCAATACGTTTATCGTTCTCTAAAAGCTCATACACATCCATAATTTTCAGTCTCGCTGTTAACACATGTCATCACTCCTATAAAATATTGAATACAGCTAATTTGCTATATCTTCTTTAGTATACCATATTATTCGTAAAAATTAAAGTGTGTGCAAATTGTCTTATTTTACTTTCCACCTTGTAAATACTCGATATACTCTTCTAAACACATTCCTAGCTCTTTTATTTTACTAGCATGTTCTTTTCCAACATATCGCCAGTGCCACGGCTCATACAATATTTTGGTAATTTCTTCCTTTTCTTTTGGATATCTTAAAATAAAGCCATAGTTCCAAGCATTTTTCTGTAGCCATTTAAATGCTTCTGTCTTATCGAAGTTTTCATCTACATAGTTAAAATCGACTGCTAGTCCTAAATGATGTTCACTATTTCCTGGTCTTGCTAGTAACTTTTCTGTTAGTATCTTAGCTTGTCCTTCTGTTTTACCAGAGCTTAAATACTTGTTCATACTTTTATCGTATAGTTGTTGCTGATAGGCAACACTACGATAAGCAGATTGTATCCATATATTTTTTATTTTATCTTTACTCATTGCTTCTCTCATTGTATTTAATTGTTTTATCGCTCTTTTATCAAATTGCCTCGTTTTATCAATATTGGCAAGTTCTATTGGATAATCTTCTGATAGAGGATTTTCATAGTTTACTAACTTTAATCTCCAATCATCAATTTGACTAATCATACCAACTTTATTTTCTTCGATTGCAGAAAAAGTCTCTAATGATTCAGGTGCTTTTGTATTTTCTTTTTTGGTAGTCTCTAGTTTCTTTTTACCAATTGCAAAAAATAAGATAAAAAGGCATGTTACAAAAAGAAAAAACCTAATTAATTTTCTTACTTTTCTTTTCAATACTTTCTTATTTAATCTTTTTTTATTCGTTTTCACTTTAATCCTCTTTTCTCATATTATTTACTATTTTTTCTCTTGCAAAATAGTCATAAGAATATGTCCCTGTTATTTCTCCTGTTGTAGCATCTACATAGCAAGAATAAGATTGCATCTTCTGTTGTATGATAGACCAGTACCTTATGCAAACCACCCACATTAGCCTTGCACTTTCCTCTGGGTCATAATATAATACACTTGTAGCTTCTTTTTTTGTCCCTTCTTCTGTCTGTTTTCGAAAAACTTTACTACTCGGTTTTTCGATTCGAAGTTTGGTTTCTATCTGTTTGATTTCTAAGTCTTCTTGCAAATGTTCTTCTTCGTTTTTAGCGATTTGAACTGCCTGTTCTTTTTGTATTTCTAATTGGTTATCATCATATGGGCTTTGTTCTATACTAAACTGATATATTTTATTAATATTAGGTATCCATGCTAGAGAAATCTTTTCATAGGGATTGAATAATTCTCCATATTTTCTTTGAAACTCCGCATACCATATATACACATTTTCTTCCTTTTCTGCATTACCATTTAATTTCACTAATTCATATTGCGATTGATTTGGCTTATATTTCTCACAAAGCTGCTTAGCTGTCTGTATGGCTTCTTGTTTTGTAGAACGGTTATTAACAATATCTACTCCTTCTGTTGTTGTCCATAATGCTATCAATTCACCAGTTAGAGCATCCATTCTCACTCCCACATTACGATTAGTTGTTATGACCCACTCAATTTGTTCTGTCATAGGATGCTTCATTAAGTTTGTAGTTACAATTTCTACCTCTTCATAGTCAAATTTTTTTAAGATTCCCTGTGCCATTTTTCTTACTTCTTCATCCGAAATACAACTTTCGGCTAATTCTCTATCTACCTCTATTCGAACCAAAGTTGTTTTCTTTTCTTCTTGCTGCTTTTGTTTTTCTTCTGTTAGAAAAGTATAAGAACTTGGCTCCTTCCAAACTTTTTGATACGTTACTTTTGTCGCATAAATAAGACTTACCGATATGCCCATTACCAAAACAATTCCTGCTACTAATTTGATTAAGTTCAGTTTTGTATGCTTAAACTCAGTAGTATAAAATGCGTCTTTTTGGGGGGATGTTTTGATTTGATTATATTTTTTATAAATTGTTTCAATATACTGTTTATCTGACATCATAAGAACACCCCTCACTTTCTAATAGTTTTTTTAATTTCTTTTTTGCCCTATTTAGCAAACTTTTAACTTGTCCCATATTTTTATTCATAATTTGTGCCACTTCTTTATATTGAAATCCCTCAAACATAGTTAAATAAATTACTTCTTGATAATCTGGTTTTAACTTTTTAATATTATCTCTTATCATTTGGTCTTTTTCTTTTTGAAAGATGCGTTCCTCCCAATCATTATCTTGTTCTTCTATTAATTCATATTGAATATTACTGTTACTGATTTTCTTTTCTCTTTTGATATAATTTAAAGCTCTACATTTTGCTATCATATATAGGTAAGTTTTAAACGAATAGTGAAAATCATATTGCTCCTTATTTAATAACAAATAGACAAAAACATCATGAGAAATATCTTCTGCTGTCTGCATATTTTTGGTATAAGTCGAAATAAAATAAATAATATGATTTTTATATTTTAAGATAAGATTTTCAAACGCTTTCTTATCGCCTGCTAAATATCTTTTATATAACTCTTTATCTATTTGCTCTTTTTGCATTTCTCCTCCATCCGGATTTTGTTTTATATTTATTATACAATACTTATGGTCGGTTTGTTGCACTTTTTTGAAAAAAAAGATTTATCTTCTTTTAATTTGTT
>DBFJJM010000063.1:0-37645 GCA_048393175.1 Candidatus Merdicola sp. | reverse complement strand
TTTTTTTCTTTTCAACTATTTCTGTAAGATTTATTCTTTTTGTGTTTCCATTCTTTGTTCTTGCACATATTGTGCCGATTGCTGGAGCTCATCTTTTACAGACATTTTCTTTACCAATTTGTTTACAATATTAAATAAACAAGCAACAATTAAAATGATAAAACCTATTCTTTTCCAATATTTTGCAATCATCTTTTTCGTCTCCTTACTGAAACTTCTAGATTTATTATACTATATTTTTTTATTTTGTCAACTTTTTAAAAAAGCAAAGAAATTTTCAAAACATTTCTTTTTTCATATAATTTTTCTTTTTGGTTACACTAAGAAAGAAAAATTAATTGAGGTGAAATTTATGTTAAAAACAATTGCTATTTTAATTCTAACTTGTTTTGTATTATCTGGATGTAGTAACCAAAATCAAACTCAAAATACACAAACAAATACAAAGGATGAAACTATTTCTGTTAATCGTACTGCAGCAGGGGAAAATATTACGAATACTTCTTTTCCAGAACGTAATAATGAAATAGTAGAAAATACCACTCCTGAAGTTACTCCTCCTAAATTAGAACAAGAACTTTCTTCTTTTACTACCAAAATTTATACCAAAGATTCTGAAAGGCAAAATAATATTCAAATAACCTGTTCTAAATTAAATGGAACAACAGTCGAAAATGGAGCTACTTTCTCCTTTACCCAAACAATTGGTCCTGCTACTAGTGCAAAAGGTTATCAAGAAGCGGATATTTTTGATTCCAATGGAAACAAGAAAAAAGGCTTAGGAGGAGGCAATTGTCAAATCAGTAGTACATTATATAATGCTGTACTTGAAGCATCTTCTCTTGAAGTAATAGAAAGACACGAACATAGCAATAAAGTTCCTTATGTAAAAAAAGGAAAAGATGCTGCAGTAGCTTACCGGTAGTGTAGACTTCAAATTTAAAAATAATACTGGCTCTACTGTTAAAATTTATGCAGAAGCTACGAAAGATAATGTAACGGTTCGTTTAGTTAAATTAGGATAATAACAATATGTCTAAGAGAAAAAGTTCTTTCTTCCTATTTCTTCTCTTAGACATACTTCTTTTCTTATCGCATATACTTTACTATACCTTTTAAAGGAGGACTTTTTATGCATAGAAATCACTTTTGTTTACGGTTTGCTTAGCATTTTTTTATGTCTTTTATTACTTTTATCTCCTTGTAGCTTTGCTTTATATACTTGGACTGACCTTCCTGATGCTATTTCTACTTCTTCTACACAAAATGATGAAACAAAAATAAATAACTCTCTTTCTTTAGAATCAGGAAGTGCTATTTTAATAGAGCAAAATAGTGGCAAAATACTTTATGAACATAATATTCATGAGCCATTAAGACCTGCTAGTGTAACCAAAATCATGTCTTTGATTCTCATTATGGAAGCACTAGATAGCGAAAAAATTACATTAGAGACGAAAGTTCCTTGTACCGAAGATGCTGCTAGTATGGGTGGTTCACAAATTTGGTTAGACCCAAGAGAAGAATTATCGGTAGATGAAATGCTAAAAGCCATTACTATTGTTTCGGCTAATGATTGTGTTGTTGCTATGGCAGATTATCTAGAAGGCTCTCAAGAAGCTTTTGTAGGAAAAATGAATGAAAAAGCAAAACAACTTGGTATGAATGATACGGTTTTTAAAAATTGTCATGGTATCGATGAAGATGGTCATGTTACCTCTAGCCATGATATTGCTTTAATGTCTCGTGAATTATTAACCAAACACCCTTCTATTACAAATTACACTACTATTTACATGGATTCTTTGCGAGAAGGAAAATCCCAACTAGTTAATACAAATAAATTAATCCGAACCTATAACGGAGCTACTGGATTAAAAACAGGTTCTACATCTCTTGCTTTATATAATTTATCTGCTAGTGCTACTAGAGATAATTTATCTTTAATCGCAGTAATTATGAAAGCACCATCTACCAAAGTTCGTTTTGCAGAAGCACAAAAACTACTAGATTACGGCTTTTCTAATTATACTTATCAAGAAGTTGCAAAACAAGGAGAAAGTGTCAAAACCGTTGAAGTCGATAAAGGTGTAAAAAACTGTGTTGAAGCAATAGTAGAAAAAAATGCTGGAACATTAATCAAAAAAGGGCAGGAAAAAGAAGTAGTGCAAAATATTCAAATACAAGATAGTATTTCAGCCCCTATCGAAAAAGGTCAAAAATTAGGAGAAATCACTTATACTCTTCAAAATGAAGTGATTGATAGAATTGATGTGGTAGCAAAAGAAAATATCGAAAAAATGACTTTATGGAATAGAACAAAAGAAACATTAAAAGAATGGTTCTGCTTACTTAGAATATAGGTAAACGCTCTCTTTTTTCAAATAAAGAGAGCGTTTACTACTTTTTATCGATTTAAATCATAATCAAAAATAACCGTTCCATCTGTAAGAGTTAGTTTAATAGAATATATTCTTCCTTTAAAATAGCCATCTGATGGCCAAGAAGATTTTCCCAAATAGTTTTCTTTTCTATCTACATTTTGAATTGGATTGACTACACTTGACATATAATTATCGGTAGAAGAGGCTTCTGCATTATTTATATATACATTTGAAGAATAAGCACTAGCCACTTCTTTCATTGCCACTTTTATTTTCATTTTTTGATTGAACGTAATAACATTATTTTTTGTCTCTACTGCATATTCTTTTCCCTCTGCTTTTCCCTGAATATGAAAACCAATTCTTCCAGAAGTTCCTATATTTTGCAAAATAAGGTGATTTTTTCCATGCCCTTCTGATACATTATAGCCATTGCCTAGCATTAAAATCATAGAATTTTGATTGGTAGCCTCATATACCGCTTCTGCTTCTACAATCACACCTTTATTCCAATTAACATTTCCAGACAAAGTTGGCAGTTCAATATAGTCATCTATTCCATCAAAAGAAAGTGCATATTTACCTTGCTCATCTTGAATAATTTTTGTTCCATTTTTTAGTTTACCATGGTAAGCGTAAGAAGAATAGTCGATTAAATTATCATTTTTCACCTCTAATGAAAAAACTTCTTCTTTCTCTATTGGTGCCATTGTTTTAATACGAAGACGAAGACGATTTGTATCTAGTGCTTGTTTTCCCTGTTTTACTTTAAGACAAATACTATATTGGTCTGTACTTTCTTGTTTACCTTTTAAGGTTCCTTCTATTTTCCCGTTTTCTACAACACTCCCATTTGCCTCTACTTCAAAAATCATTTCTTGATTTTCCTCTTCTGGCTCAATGGTAATTTCATATGGAATAGAATAATGTGTAATTTTGTCTTGTTCTTGATTTGTAACTGTTATCTTAAAAGAATCTGTTATTTGATTTACTCCTAAATGAATCGAATTAGAACTAACTTCTGTTTGAAAATACATATGAATCGGTAATGTTCCTAGTTCTCCTAAATTGGATAAAAAGATAGTATTGTCTTCTTTATCAATATAGACTAACTTTTGCCCTTGAATTTGATAAATATCTCCTTTTTCTAAGTCTCCTTTTCCTGTTTTCAGTTCTACTGAAGTTAGCTTTTTGACTTGTACAATATAATCTTCATCTATAAAACCACTTTCTTCTAAATATTCAATTGGCATTTTCGGTAAATGGTCCATTATTTTAATGGTATTAAATGAAATAATCTCATTTTTCAAATGGTCTGTTACTATTCCCCAATCATTTACTAAATCCGCTCTTCTTGCTTTTGCAATAATTCCTTCTTCTCCAAATAAAGTAACCAAGCTTACACTTGCTAAAATAAATAACAAAATGATAGTAAGCACTAATGCTATTAATGTTATTCCTTTTTGTTTTCTCATTGGTATATCCTTCTCCTTTTTCTATTTTAACATTCCATTTTTATAAGCTTCTAACAAACGGTTTAAATCTTTTATTTGTTTTTCCAATTCTGTTCCAATGTCTGTATCTAAAATACGTTTTCTTTCTACTTTTTCTACAATTTGCTTAGAAGAATGAAGGTCTGTCTCTTCTGTTATGGCTCTTTCAGTAGAAGTAAACGCTTCATGAGCTGCTAGTACTAACCCATAGGAGTTATAGATTAATGTATATCCTGCAATTCCTGTTGTTTTTTGATATGCTTTTGATAGACCACCATCAATAATCATCATTTTTCCATTTGCTCGAATAGGATTTTCTCCTGCTTTAAACTTAACTGGCATATGTCCGCATATGATATGCCCCCTTGTTTCATGAATTTGAAATTCCTTCAATATTTTTTGACAAGTCTCTTCTTGCATCGTATAAGTATAGAAAGGATTTTTCGTCTCTTTTCCTAATTCTTTTTCTGCCAAAAAATATCTTTCAAATGTTTTCATTGCATCTTTACAAAAAATAGGAGAATGCTTTCCGCACCATAGATACCACATATAATCCATTGCTTCTTCTTTTTCTTTTGAACCTTCCTCTGCAAAATAAGCCTTTCGAATTATTTTATCAATTTCATCTAAATACTCTTTCCCTTTTACCTCTTTTCCTTTCCAATGGACTGTTACAAAATTTCCTTCTTGGTCCATAGGAATACAGCCATGAATCAATAAATTTTCATTATATACTTTATATAAACTCCCTTTGCTATATAAAAAATTAATATGTCTTTGTAATTTTTCACTATTTTTAAAACATCTTATTAACTTTTGTACGACTTCTTGCTCTTTTTGTGTTAATTGATAGGGGTCATCTGGGTTAACTGTTGGAAAATCCGAATCAAATAACCTATATTTTTCTTTTCCCAGTTTAATTTTACCGTGTTCAAATTGAATCTTATCTAATAATAAACGGTCCTGCATTTCGTATTCAGGATGATTTTGAATCATTTGTCCTTCTAATTTAAATTGAATGATAGCAGCAGCCTTTTGTGTTTTACTTAATACTTCTATATCTGCTTTTCGAAGGCTTTTTTGTTTTTCGCTCACATGTGGCAGAAAAGTATCTGCCACTTCTTTTATATATTCTTCCATTGCAAACTCAGTGATAGTACGAATATTAATACCATATCCTTCTTCTAAAATATCCAATGTGTTATATCTTGCACAAATACGAATGACATTAAAAATACAAGCTGGGCTTCCACATGCTGCACCCATCCAAATAACATCATGATTTCCCCATTGAATATCAATAGAATGGTAACTCATTAATTTATCCATAATAATATGCGGCCCCGGTCCACGGTCATAAATATCTCCAATAATATGTAAATGGTCAATTGCTAATTGTTGAATTAATTTTGAAATAGCAATAATAAAGGCGTCTGCTCTATCTAATTTAATAATAGAATTAATGATTTGGTCATAATAAAATTGTCTATCACAACTATTTTGATTGGCATGTAACAATTCATCAATAATATATTCATAGTCTTTTGGCATCGCTTTTCTTACTTTTGACCTACTATATTTTGAAGAAATAACGCGGCAAATTTCAATTAGACGATAAAGAGTAATACGATAATATTCATTTTTATCACTTACCTCTTTTTTTATCAGTTCTAATTTTTCTTCTGGATAATAAATAAGAGTAGCAAGTTTTTTCCTCTCTACATTTGTCATACAATTTCCGAATGTTTCATTAATTTTAGATTTAATAACACCAGAAGCATTTTTTAAAATATGTAAAAAAGATTCATATTCTCCATGTAAATCACTTAAAAAATGTTCTGTTCCTTTTGGTAAATTTAAAATCGCTCTTAAATTAATAATTTCTGTACAAACCTCTTGTATGGTAGGAAATTTTTCAGCTAAGAGCTTCAAATATTTGATTTCCTCTTCACTATATTCCTTCATTCCATTCTCTCCTTATAAGGATATTCTTCTATTTGTATTGTATTATTACTTTTCTTTTTTATGATTTGTTTGACTCTACTATATAATAACTGACAAAAAAAGGCAAGACATTGTCTTACCTTCTTTTAACTAATTATTTATGCTAACTAATCATCTTCATTTGTATCTTCTTTTAAAATTTCCTCAATAGAATCTTCCATAGGAGTTTCTTCATACTCAAATTCATAAACTACTTCTTCTGGTCTTTTAGGTTTTGTTTTTTCTACTTTTTTCATTTCTTTTTTTATCTCATTTTCTCTTCTTCTTTTTTCTTGTTCTTGCTTATTTTTATCTTCCTTCATGTTTTGCATACATTTATTTAAAATTGCATTTGTTTTTTCTACTAAGTCTGGCATATAATCTAATAGTTTATCCATTGCAGAGGAATGATTTACTGGTAATAGTTTTACATTATTCGATTGAATTACTAAAAAGGCAATTGGGCTAATATTCACACCTGCTCCACTACCTCCTCCAAATGGTAAACGGTATTGAATCGATTCTTCTTTTTCTCTCTTACTATATTCATCAATTGTTTCTCCATTAAATTCACTACCACCTGCAGCAAAACCAAATGTTACTTTCGATATTGGGATAATCACCACATTATTTGAAGTCTCGATTGGTTCTCCAATAATAGTGTTTACATCCACCATATCTTTAATACTATTCATAGCTGTATTCATAAGTCCTTCGATTGGATGTTCTGCCATGTTTATCGCTCTCCCTTCTTCTCATGATTTGATACATCATATAGATAATATGTACCATTTTAATACTGATTATACAATCAAGTTCAATTTTATATTGACTTTGCCCGTTATATAAAGGATTTATTTGATAAAAATAGTTTTTTCTTTTCTTCTTTTTTACTAAAAACGGTAAAACAAAAGAAAAAGCAGTCGAAAAAAGTGGTATTAAAAAAGAGGTTATCATAGCATCTTCTACTCCTATTTCGAACAAAAGAGAAAGTTTTTCTAACTGAATGTTTAATGTTTTCAAAACTTGCTTTAAATCCTTTAACGTAGGAATATACTGTTTTAAAATAGGAATATCAAAATCCTTTTGTTTTTCTTTTTCTATCAATTTATCTATTTTTTGTTTTTCTACTTTTTTACAAAAAATTTTTACAAAACCAAATAAATAAATCGTAATGGCTACATAAAAGTTTTTCTCTTGTTTTCCTATCAACTTTTTATCATAATTTGATTTCTTTAAATTTTGAATGGAAATTGTAATTTTAGATAAAGCCAGTCCTATTATGAACAAAAGAAAAAACAGAACAAAAAAAATAACCCACATAAATCTCACTTCCTTCCAAGATTTATAGAATTATTTTTTCCAATTTTTTCTATTCTATACTTATTTTAATCTCAAAATAGTTAATTCTTTCGTAAAACACAAAACATAAATTACTACCCATTCATTACTTACAGACAGATAAACTTTAAAATATAGTAAATTTTTATAAATAACTTAAGCTGGATTCTGATTTATTTATTACAGATTTCTAATATCTTTCTCATTGTATTTGCAGTCCTTATCGTAATTCTATTACTTATACTTGTATTTGCAGTTTTTGACCACCAATTTGTTCTTCTATATTCTTGTAAATTATATGACCAAAATATATTATTTTTATATTCTTGTATTCTTTCTAAATCTTGTTTTGGTTCGCCCAATAATTTCTTTACTTCCTTATAAGTTGTTGGTTGGATTATAAAAATTATATTGTCATATATTTCTTTGTTACCTAATCCCCACCATTTTGGATGATTATTTAATAATTCTTCTAATTCATCTTTCTCTATAATCAATATTGGAATATCAAGATAAAATTTTTCTTTTATCTTTTTCCCTATATTTTCTTTTATGATTTTTTTATCGTTCCTATCACTTTCAAAAATAACATTACCACTATTAAGATAAGTTATTACCTCTTTGTAACCCAAATTTTCTAACTCTATTTTTAATTCACTCATTGGTATCTTGTTTTTGCCACTAATATTGATACCTCTTAACAAGGCAATATATTTAATCATATAAAATTCACCTCTAACTTGTATAATGAATACTATTGTGTATATTTCGGATAGTTTCTAATAAATTGTTTATTTGCTTTTAGCATTTGCTCATAATATTCATTATATAATGGGCTTAATTTTCTCATTGCAGGTATAAACTTTTCATAATATCCATTAGTAGAACAAATCTGTTTCATTCGTTCCATTAACCTATTAGCAGGCGAATTCTTAAATTCATCTGTTTTTTTGTATTCCTTATACTGTTCTAATACTTCTCTATTTTTTTCTACAAATTTATCTATATTTTCTATGCTTTGTTTACTTGCATTGATAATACTATTTATTTTTTTTATACCCTTTTCACTTGAATATTCATCTAGATACTCTTCTAAATATTCTTGTAAATCTTTAGGTATTTCAAAATCTGGAACATTATCAAAAAAATTAATAATTTCTTTAAATGCGCTCATTTGTTCTTTTGTTTCAATTCTACCTGTAAGATATCTAGAAAAATTCAAACTTATAAATTTCCCATAATAACTTGGAAATAAATCCATTAATTTTTTAATAATGATAGATTTAGAATTTATATTATTTATCTCTTCTTCTAAATCCTTTAATTTTTCCCCATGACATAATCTTTGTAGAATATCTTGTTTCACTTTTTCTTGTTCTAATTCAAGAGTTTTTTTACATAGAATACTTTTTAATTCATCTAAATTAGCAAGAATACTTTTAATTTCAGATATGCTTAATCCTAATCTTCTATACAGAGCAACCTTGTTAACGATTTCTATATCTTGTTGTGAAAAATCTCTATATCCATTTTCTAAAATATTCGGACATATCAATCCTTGTTCTATGTAGTATTCAACAGATTTTTTAGTTACCTTACATAGTTTTGCAATTTCATTTATTAACATTATAACCACCTCTGTTATAATTGTAATCTAACCTGTAACGGTATAGTCAATAGTTCTTTCTTTATTTTTATCATATTTAAAGTAAACAATAACTTACCCGTATAATGAACAGGTAATCCATTATATGCTATCTAATAGACAAGTGCAACTTATTATCATTTTGACGCTTATGAGGTGAATATTTTGTAAAAAAAATACGAAAAATACTTGTCAATAAAACTTATCATACTACTAAGTATTATAAAAAGTTAATCCAAAATTGTGTATTATTTTGATTATAGAAACTGTTACTCTCCCTTTCAACTTTCGGTTTTTGCTTCACTTCTCCACACTTTAGACTTCATTGTAAAATTGCTATATAGCATAAAAAAGCGAGTAAATTCTCGTTTATCAAACTCACCATTTTTAATTAGAATTTCTTGTTTCTTACCTAGTTTAACAAAATACCCTGTTTCTAGATACCCATTCTTCATATAGAATCTTTTTCGTCTTATTCTTTGATTTATGTCTTTGGCTTCTTTATCACATGGTTCAATTGTTAGAATTATTTTATTCTTCGGATACATAGATTCAATATGAGCTAATATGTTACTACCATATCCTTTTGAGCGAAGTTTTTCAGCAACTGCAAAAAACATGACAAATGTTATTTTTTTAATGGTCGCCATATAGATAAAACCACATAACGTATCTCCATCATAAAAAGAAAGAAAATCGGTATGCTTTATATGTGACATTATAATCATCATTTCAAAGGGCATTCTATCTTCTTTTAGAAAAGAGGAAGTATAAATCTTTTTTATTTCTTTTTTTCTTTTACTTTTAGAGACTTTCTCTATTCTTAAATCCACATTTTACCACTCCTCTCTTTCTTTTTCATGAAATAATAAGTTTTATTCCTCTAATAGGAGTATTTCAAATTCTTGCGTTAGTTCTATACTCTTACTATTATGAAAATTCTTAAAAGAAAACATACTTACTATTACGAAAAAAAGATTTAATACAATCATTGTAAGAATGCTTCCAACTACTAATTTTAAGATAAATTTAGTTCGCTTACTTCTTATGGTAAGTTGCTCATTCATTTTTACTAATTGCTCTACTAGATTATTTCTGTCTGTTTCATTTAAAATTTTTGTTCCTAATAATTCACTAATAGAGCTTTGAAGTACCTCTACAATTTTCATTAACATATCCGCATCTAGAATAGATAAACCCTTTTCCTATTTAGAGATTGTCTGACGAACAACGTTTAACTGGATAGCAAGTTGCTCTTGTGAAAGTCCTTTTGCTTTCCTAAGTGTTTTTAAATTTTCATTGAACATATGAAATGGCACCTCCTCTGTTATTACCATTTTAGTCCAAACTATACCATTGCCCAAGCAATGCAAATTAACATAGCCTTATCAGCCAAATATTTTTATTATTTCTTATTTTTCTGAACCAAAATATCTCCAAATAATTCTTGTTGGTCTGTTAACACTTTATTTCTTCTGGACATTTCTAGTAAACCTCCAAAAGCAGTCATCACTTCTTGAGTCGTATGTTCTTTCACAGAAAATAAACGATTAAAAACAAATCTTCTCTTTTTAATCAAAATACGAAACATTTCTTTTACTTTACTAGCTACTGTATAATTTTCCGTAATAGCAATTTTTTGAATATTATCTGCATTTTGATTTTTCTTTTGCTTTTGTTTTTCTACTATTTGTAAATAGATATTAGGAATAACTTCTTTTGTATATTCTTTTTCTAATTGTTGTTTTGGAAGAGGAATTTCTTCTGCAAAACGAAAATAGCGATTTGCATATTGGTTATAGTTTTCTTTTAATGTTTTAATAATCTCTTTATATTTTTTATACTCCATAATTCTTTGAATTAATTCTTCTTCTGTTAATTCTTTTTCTTCTTCCTCTTGTTTTGGAAGTAGATTTTTTGATTTTAAATATAAAAGAGTAGACGCCATTACTAAAAATTCACTAGCGACTTCTAAATTCATTTCTTCCATTTGATTCAAGTATTCGATATATTGGTCTGTAATTTCACTAATTTTAATATCATAAATATTCATCTTATTTTTATCAATAAGATGACATAATAAATCTAATGGTCCTTCAAAATTATTTATTTTAATTGCATATTGATTGGTTTCTAATGTTAATAATTGATTCATTACTTCCCTCTTTTTATTCGAATTCCTAGTACTCCATATTTTTGTTCCTCTTCTTTGGAATAAATTTTCCTCATAGATTTAGCCATCTCTTCTGGCGATTTATCTTGATACCCTATTTTTTCAAGCGAAATATCCGCAAACAATGCTAAAAAGCTTGGATAATGAAGTAATCCTATTATTTTTACTTCTATCATTTCTTTCTGGTTAGGCAATTTTAAAAATCTTATTGTATCGCCTAATTGCAGCTTTCTTCTTTTTTCATCATAAAGGCGAAATTCCATATTCTTTATTCCTGCTTCAATTCTTTCAAAAGGGTCTTTGTTTAGTTTCATCTCATATACCATTATTTTTCTCCTAAAGCCTGTTTAATAGCATCTTCTCGATACCCTTTTTTTAAAAGGTAAAAACGTAACTCATTTGACTGCATACCAGATTCTTTTTTAGAGACAATTTTTTTAGCAGATTGTATTTCATACTCTTTCAGCACTTCTCCTTGTTCTTCAAAATACTCTTCTATTAAAACTTGTTTGATTCCTTTTGTCAATAACTTATATTTTATTTCTTTTAAAGAAAGAGTACGAAGTGCCATAAATTCTCTTACTGCTCTATCAATATATTCCTCATCTTGAATATAACCCGCCTCTTTTAAGTATTCTATGGCATCTTCTAATAGCTCTTCTGATAAGATAGCTTTAAATTTATTTCGAATTTCTTGCTCTGTTCTTTTTTTATATAAAATATATTTTAGAATTTTTGTTTTTGCATGATCCAATTCTTCTACCGAATACATTTTCTACTCCCATGTTCGATTGCTATTGATTTGTTCTTTTTTTTGAAAGGCTTCCATTAAATTAATATCTAAGACTCTACATAAACTTAACAAATAGATAAAAATATCTACAATTTCGCCTTCCACATCCACTTTTGTTTCTTTGTCTACATCTAGCTTTAGTTTTTCTCTTTTTCTTACTTCTTTTGCTAGTTCTCCTAATTCTTCTGTTAAAAATAACATTAGATTAGTAGGATTATCATTATCAAAATGTCTAACTTCTACCATATGATTGATATATTGTTGGATTTCAAAAAGAGAACTGTCTTTTGTTAAACTTTGTAATTCTTTTTTCAAATCATCCGGATTCATTTATTCATGCTCCTTTTCTTCTATTGGCTCCCCTAGACTTTGTTCAAAAGCTTTTTCAAAATTCTCTCTTACCTTTTTTTCTACTTCTTCCATTAATTCTGGATTATCATGTAAATATTTCTTTACATTTTCTCTACCTTGTCCAATACGATTTTGATTATAACTAAACCAAGAACCACTTTTTTCAATAATATCTAAATTGACTGCCATATCTAAAATATTTCCTTCTTTTGAAATACCTTGTCCATAAACAATATCAAATTCTGCTTCACGGAAAGGAGGAGCTACCTTATTTTTTACTACTTTTACTCTTGCTCTACTTCCTGTAATTTCTCCTTCTTGTTTGATGTTTTCAATTTTACGAATATCCATTCGAACCGAAGCATAAAATTTTAACGCCCTACCACCAGTAGTTGTTTCCGGATTTCCAAACATTACTCCAATTTTTTCTCTTAATTGGTTAATAAAGATAAGAACCGTTTTCGACTTGTTAATTGCTCCTGCTAATTTTCTAAGTGCTTGAGACATTAACCTTGCTTGAAGTCCCATATGAGAATCTCCCATATCTCCATCAATTTCTGCTTTTGGTACTAATGCTGCAACCGAATCTACTACCACAACATCTAATGCCCCACTTCGAATAAGGGCTTCTGTAATTTCTAATGCTTGTTCTCCTGTATCTGGCTGTGAAACAATCAAATTATCTACATCCACTCCTAAATGTCTAGCATAAACTGGGTCTAATGCATGTTCTGCATCAATAAAAGCAGCTTCTCCATCTTGTTTTTGTGCCTCTGCAATAATGTGAAGAGCAAGGGTTGTTTTACCAGAAGATTCCGGTCCATAAATTTCCACGATTCTTCCTCTTGGTACTCCACCAATTCCTAATGCAATATCTAAGCTTAATGCTCCTGTTGGAATGGCTTCTATTTCCATTGCTTTAAAGTCTCCTAGTTTCATAACAGAACCTTTTCCAAATTGTTTTTCAATTTGTCCCATTGCTACTTCTAATGCTTTCTTTTTTTCTATATTTTCCTCACTCATTTTATTTCCTCCTAAAAAATAATTCATTGAACGTATGTTTGTATTATATCTTATCTATTTTTTTTGTCAATAGTTATTCTAAAAAAATTTTAATATTGTCTATACCAGTTTTCAATGTGATAAAAGATGTTATAACAATTCGGAGTCATATCCCCCATCAAATTTTGACTATAAACCACTGTATTTTTGTTCGTATAAAGGCTAATACAAGGAACCTCATTTTTATAAATATCTGCTAATTTTTTTACCTTTTCTTTTAACATTGTCTCATCAAAAATATTAGGCATATCATTTAAAATAAGACTTGCTTCTTCATTTTGATAATTTAAAAGATTGTTTGCACCAAAATAAGTAGATACATCTGGAGCGAATGGTAAATTATTTCCTGTTAATAGCAATTCATAATTTTTATTTTCCAAATAATTACTATATTGATTATCCGATACTTTTATCAAATTTAGTTTGATACCAATTACTTCCAAATTGCTCTTAATACTCTCCGCTACCGCTACTCTTGTAGCATTATTGTTTTGCACAATTAAATTAAACTGCAAGCGTAATGTTTTATAATTTTCTACTTTTTGCCAAGTATTATTTTTGTATTGCCATCCGGCCTCTAATAATACCTGCTTTGCTTGTTCTGGATTATATCCTGCACTATTCGTTTGAGCAGAATATAACCAAGACAAAATTTCTAGAGGGAAATCATAAGTATAATACTGTCCTGCAAATACATTTGCTACTATACTATTTTTATCAATCGTATAGTTAAAAGCCTGTCTTACTTCTTTTCGGCTTAATAAAGGATGATTCGAATTAATGGCTAAAAAATCCTGCTGTCTACCTTTGTATTCTTTTTTATGAAATCCAATTGTTCCGATATATTGCTCTAAATTGGCAGAATTCGTACTAAATAAATCCAAATTTCCAGTTTTAAAAGCATTATAAACTTCTCCCATAGAGTTATATAATGTCACATTAATGGTTTCTAACTTTGGTTCTTTTTCTTGATTCCACCAGTTCTGATTCTTCTTTAAAGTAATTTTTCCTCCTTCATTAGAAGAAACTTTAAACATTCCTGTTCCCATTGGTAGATTATTTTTCGCTGTTGTTTGAAAGTCTTGTTCTAAATAAAATTGCTGAGAAAGGATAGGAAATGTTAAATTATATTCAAAAAAAGCAATCGAACCATCTACTGTAATTTTAATTAAATAGTCTTCAATAATATCGACTGCCACTACATGTTGCACATTATAAGCATAAATAGAAGGGATTTCTTTTAAACGGTCTATTGTAAATTTTACATCTGCTGCAGTAAAATTACTACCATCTTGCCATTTAACATCTTGTCTTAATTTTAGTACATAAGAGGTATCTCCCGTTTTGGACCATTCTGTTGCTAAACAAGGTTGTAATTTATAATTTTCATCAAATGTTAACAATGGCTCAAAAACTAAACGAGAAAGCTCTTGAACATTTCGATTATGACTTAAAATTGGGTTCATCGTATCATATCCTACAATACCAAGTCTTAAGTCTGTTAAAATAGGAGCTTCTTCTACTTTTTCTTCTACTACTGTATTTTCGGGAGTTTGCTTTTCTTGTTGATAAATAAAATAAATAGCAAGTCCTATTAAAATAACTACTATTATTGCAAAAAAATATTTTAAATATTTTGGTTTCATTTTACACCTCTAGTTTTTCTTTTCTCATGTTATATCATATAGTAAAGAGGGGAATTTTTCAAGATAAAAAGAAATAGAAATAAATTTTAATTTTTTGAAAAGTAAAGAATAAAACAAAGGGGGTGGGCTAAAGAACTTTAGCCCAAAATTATTATCTTTCTTAAGCTCTGGCTTCTACAATAAGCTTCATACCAGTTCTGTCTTCTCCTTCTACTTGCACTTCAGCAAATGCAGGAATACAAACCAAATCCACTCCAGATGGTGCAACAAAACCTCTTGCAATTGCTACTGCTTTCACCGCTTGATTTAATGCTCCTGCTCCAATAGCTTGCATTTCTGCCTTATTGCTTTCCTTTACCATTCCAGCAATTGCTCCTGCTACTGAATTTGGATTTGATTTTGATGAGATTTTTAAAACTTCCATTCCTAGCCTCCTACTTTTTTTATTTTTTGTTTCATCTTGTAACAAGTATATTTATATTATACTTCATTTGGTTTGTAAATAAATTTTCCTTGATTTTAGGAGGTTTTCATCGCACTAATTGACAGTGTTCGACAGTTATTTTGTATTGTATCTAGTAATTTTTACAATTTGATAATTTTCGTCATTTATTTCAAATAAACAGCTCTGGAACTCACATTCCCCCTCTGCTACTTTGTATCTTTCTGGAAGGGAAGTTAAAAAACGTTTAATCGACACTTCTACATCCATTCCAATTACAGAATAACTTGGTCCTGTCATACCAATATCTGTTATATAACCAGTTCCCTTCGGTAGCACTTTTTCATCTGCTGTTTGTACATGAGTATGCGTACCAAATACAATATTTACTTTGCCATCTAAGAAATAGCCCATTGCAATTTTTTCAGCTGTTGCTTCTGCATGAAAATCTACAACAATTATATCCACTGTATTTTCGATTTTGTTTACAATTTCTTCTACTACCGTGAAAGGATTTTCTGAAAGAACTGCCATAGAAGTTCTTCCAATTAAATTAATCACGGCAATTTTCTTTCCTTTGCAAGTATAGATTTGGTATCCATTGCCTACTACTCCTTTTGAATAATTAGCAGGTCGAATCAGCCTTTTATCATCAATAAAAGAAAAAATATCTTTTTTTCCCCAAGTATGGTTGCCCATCGTAATAACATCTGCTCCTGCTTGTATTAAATCACTAAATAATTTTTGTGTAATTCCCATTCCAGAAGCAGCATTTTCTCCATTTATTATAACAAAGTCAATTTGTTTTTCTTCTTTTAGTTTTGGCAGAATTTGTTTTACCTTTTTGACTCCGTTTTCTCCTACTATGTCCCCTACGGTTAGAATTTTCAATCTAATTCCTCCTTGTTTCATTCCTTCTTTTTTGCTAATCATACTATAATTTTGTTAAGAAAGCAAATTATGAATTTAATCTTATTTCAATTACACTAAAAGTTTAAGGCTAAAAAAAGATACTAGAATAAAACTAGCATCTTTTTCAATTTAACTATCCTTTTGCTACTTCAATTAGGCGTATTATTTTTCTGTTTTTTCTATTGTTTTTATCATATCATACATTTGATTAGCAGCCCCTAAATAGGCTTGTCTCATTTGGACATAATAATATGTCATTACTCCTAGAGCAATTGTTAATATAATAATGATAACTAAAAATATTTTGCTTAATTTATTCATCCTAATCTCCTTCCCTTTTCAAGTAAAAAAATGATTATTAGGTTATTTGTTAAATATTACTAATAGTTTATAGAAATGTCAATATTTTTTCATAAAGTATTTTTCACATTTTATAGCAAAAAAAGAAAGAGCATTTTGCTCTTTCTTCTATTTTGCATATTCTGTTGTTCTGGTTTCTCGAATAATATTTACTTTGATTTGTCCTGGATAATCCATTTCATTTTCTATTTTTCCTGCAATATCTCTTCCTAAAATAGTCATTTGGCTATCTGAAATTTTATCTGGTTTAACCATAATTCTAACTTCTCTTCCTGCCTGAATGGCAAATGATTTATCTACACCTTCAAAAGAATCTGCTATTTCTTCTAGTTTTTCTAATCTTTTAATATAAGCTTCTAATGTTTCTCTTCTTGCTCCCGGTCTAGAAGCAGAAATCGCATCTGCAGCTTGTACTAATACAGCCTCTAACGTTTGTGGTTCTACATCACCATGATGTGCTTCTACTGCATTGATTACTTGTGCATTTTCTTTATATTTCTTTAAAATATCTACACCAATTTCTACGTGTGTCCCTTCCATATCATGGTCTAATGCCTTTCCAATATCATGTAATAAACCTGCTCTTCTTGCTAGTGTTGCATCTAGTCCTAATTCTTCTGCCATAATTCTTGCTAGATTAGAAACCTCAATAGAATGATTTAATACATTTTGACCATAACTGGTTCGATATTTTAATTTACCAATTAATTTTACTAAATCAGGATGGATTCCAATAACGCCTGTTTCTAAGACTGCTCTTTCTCCTTCTGCTTTTATGGTTGCTGCTAATTCTTCTTTTGCTTTTTCTACCATTTCTTCAATTTTGGCTGGATGAATTCTTCCATCATCAATCAATTTTTCAAGAGCAATTCTAGCTACTTCTCTTCTTAGAGGGTCAAAACCTGATAAAATTACCGCTTCTGGAGTATCATCAATAATTAAATCAATCCCTGTTAATGTTTCTAGTGCCTTAATATTTCTTCCTTCTCTACCAATAATTCTTCCTTTCATATCATCGTTTGGAAGAGAAACGATTGAAACGGTTGTTTCTGATGTATGGTCAGCTGCACACTTTTGAATCGCATACCCAATAATTTCTCTTGCATTTTTTTCTGCCTCTTCTTTTGATTTTTCTTCTAAGTCTTTAATAAGTGCTGCTTTTTCTGCTGTAATTTGTTGGTCTAATTCTGCTAAAAGTTGTTGTTTAGCAGCCTCTCTTGATAAACCAGAAATTTTTTCTAATTCTACTACTTCTTGATTGAACATTTCGTCCAAATCGGCTCTTTTTCGTTCTATTTCTTTTTTCTTATGTTCTATATCCCTTTCACGTTGTTCTAGATTTTCAGAACGTTTGTCCAAATTTTCCTCTTTCTGAATTAATCTCTTTTCTTGGCCTTGTATCTCGCCCCTTCTTTCTTTCATCTCTTTATCTAATTCATTTCTAGCATTGATAATCTCTTCTTTTGCTTTGAAGATTTCTTCCTTTTTCTTATTCTCTGCTTCTTTATTTGCTAGTTCTACAATCTTTTTTGCTTCACTTTCCGCACTTTGAATTTTAGATTCAGCAATCTTTTTACGAATGATAATTCCTACTGGAATAAAAATTGCCCCTGAGACAAGAATCGTGGCGATTACGATTAGAATGATATTCATAATCTATCTCCTCTTTTCTATTTAATTTTCAATGTACAGTTCTAAATATATCTAAATTCCTTTTATAATATATTTTCACTCACAATACTATTTTATATGTATTATTGTAAACTGTCAAGTCATTTCTCCGAAAACACCATTTGAAATTTTTCCATTTCTATCCTAATCCTTTCTCCGTTAAAGAAAAACATGCAAAAAAAGAAAACCCCGAAAGGTTTTTTCTTTTATGCTCTAGGGTGAGCCTTACGATAAATATTTTTTAAATTCTCATTTTGGAATTGCATATATACTTGTGTAGAAGAAATATCAGAATGTCCAAGCATAGTTTGAATTGCTTTTAAATCTGCTCCATTTTGTAATAAGTGTGTTGCAAAGGAATGTCTTAAGACATGTGGCGTAATATCTTTTGTAATATGTGCCTGTTCTTTATAATATTTTACAATTTTCCAAAAGCCCTGTCTAGTTAAACGTTTACCATTTATATTAACAAATAAAGCTTTTTCGTTTTCATCACGAATTAAAATTGGTCTTGCCTCTTCTACATATTCTTTTAATGCTTTTACAGAAATTCCTCCTAATGGAACCGTTCTTTGTTTATTGCCATTTCTGCAAATAGCATATCCTTCTTCTACGTTAACATCCTCGATGTCAAGAGAAATGATTTCTGTTACACGCATTCCCGTAGCATAAGCAAATTCTAACATTGCTTTATCTCTTGTTCCTTTTAAATCTACATCTTTTGGTTGGTCTAATAATAATTCCACCTCTTTTGCAGATAATACATTTGGTGCCTTTTTCTCAATTTTTGGAGACTGAATTCCTTCTGTTGGGTCTCCTTTTACCTTTCTAGCACGGAATAAGAATTGATAGAAGGAACGAATTGAGGCTAAATTTCTAGAAATGGTAGATGCCTTTTTCCCTTTCTGTGCTAACTCATCAAGATAAGCATGAATATCTTCTTGTGTTATTTTTAAATAATTCATTTTTTCTTGTTCTATATACTCTTCGTATTGTTTAATATCTCTTCTGTATGATTGCAGAGTATTATTAGATAATTTCTTTTCCTTTTGTATAAATTCCAAAAAAAGTTTAATTTGTTTTTCCATTACTAGCTCCCCTTATTGCATATTCTTACGCATTTATGGTATGCGTAGACCCCCTTATTTACATAAACCATATATGTTATATCAAATTAATGCAAGAATGTAAATACCTTTTTTCATAAATTTACAGATAATTTCCACATAATGATAAAAGGTTTGTAGAAACATACACTTCCACAAAAGAAGAAAGAATAAGTCCTACTGTTAAAATAAGGCAAAACAAGGTATGTCTATAAAATTCTTGTTTTACACTTTCTTTTTTCTTTTCTTTCATAATAGTGCGATAAAATTGAATTCCACTTACCGCTAAAGCAAATAAACAAGGAAGAAAAAGTATCGTTTGTAACAACACTCCTGTCAAACAAAAAAGAATCCCTTTTCCTGTTCCTAATACTGCTAAAGTAGAAGAAATAGTATATCCCAAACAAAAGCCACGAAAGCCAACTATTCCAAGCACAATTGGAATTCCTATCATAGTAGAACCACAAAACCATAAGGCAATTGCCAAAATTAAATTTTTCCCAATCGCTTCTTTTAATAAAATCGTTTCTTCTACTAATGTTCCTTCTTTTATCGTTTGTGTAAAATTAGTAATATAATTGGTAATTTCGCTTTGCTGTGTACCGGTCTATTTTATTAATAAAAATGACGCCTAAAACAATCCCTACTAAGAAAAAAAGTAATATCATAAAATAATCACGATAGTTTGCAATTAAATGTTGCACAATAGCTTGTCGAAATTTTCCTTGTCTTTTCTTTTTTTCACTAAAGTCTCTCACATTTTCCTCCTCTAAAGTAAATCCTTCTACATAATGTCTATGTGATAAACCCTATTTTAGAACTAGAAAAAAGGAAGAAAACTTTCTTCTTATTCTTTTGTTGTTACTTTGCCGTATACTCCTCCACCACCGGATTGAATGTGCATTTGTCCTTCTCTTGCTTCGATAATATTTTGTGCATTTTTGATTCCCACAACAGCTTCTATGTCATCTGAAGATAAGGTATGTAAAATAGTCATTTCTGTATCAAAATGGTCTAATAATTTATCAATTGTCTTTTTTCCTAGACCCGGAATAAAAGTAAGTGGAATTTGATAAACATACGGTGGTCTATTTTCTGGACTTTGTGTTTGCTCTTTATCTTTAATTTGTTCAATACGGTCAAATACTCCCATTGTAATATTTTTACTATCACAATCTGGGCATTTGATAATTGGTGCTTTTCCTTCTATCGGTTTTCCACAGGCTTCACAAAAGGTACGATGATATTTTCCAAGTTTGGGGTCTAGTCCATAATTGCATACTATCTTTCTTCCTCCCTGCTGATAAATGGCTTTTTTAAATTCTTCAAAATTAATATCTTCCATTGCTATTTTGTTATATTCTCTTGCTATCTTAGGTAAGGAATGAGCATCGGAATTAGTAAGAAATGTTTTATTTTCTAGTTCCGAGATTTCATCTGCCAAAAAAGTATCCGAACTTAATCCTAATTCTACTGCAGGAATTTTTGAAAACTTTTCTTTGAAAATACGTTCCATACGAGCTGTACAATTTCCATAAAAGCTTTTATGAGGAGTAAACACATGAGCTGGAATTAAAAAACCATTATATTTTTCTACAATATCAATTAGTTCATAAGCAGAAATGTCTGCTCTTTGGGAGCTTAACGTAATATTTTTAATATGGTGGCTCATTTCTTTTGAAAAACCTTTTATCTCTTCTAATTTAGGAAAATAGCATAAATTATGAGCACTTCCTGTTTTACCTTTCTCATTTTTCTCTGAAGTTTCAATTTCACTTCCTAAAATAATGCACACTTTATCTTTATAGATAATTCCACCTTGCTCCATTTCATAGGCTTGTCCTTGTTTTAAAAAATTTTCAATATCTTGTATAACATAAGGTGAGGCACAATCGATGATTCCTACCATATGAATTCCTTTTCTATCTGCACATTCTTTTGCAATATTTGCAAAGTTAAGAGATTTAGCAGCTGTTATTTTAATTGGTTTATTTTCTTCACTTCTTCCAATATGAACATGTAAATCTGCAAAAAATTCTTTCATCTTTTTCGTTCCCTTCTTTTTTCCCGAATCAATGGGGCTGCTTTTTGCAACCCCTCCTCTTTTATTTTTCCTGTTAGGAAATATCTGTATTTTTTTCTAATAAATCAGAAAATTTGTGATTTTTATCAATTTCCTGTGCTAATTCTTGATGCAAACGCCTTTGTGCGTTAATTTTTTGTTTATTGGTTCTCATGCCTCCTTCATCACGCTCTATTCGTTTTCCTTCAATATACATTCTTCTTGCTTGATTACGATTTTGAATGGCTAAATCAATTCCATGTATTACATCATATTTTGGAATAGAATTAATACTATTTTGCCAAGTAGTGATAATCTTATTTTTGTCTAAACCTACACTTCCAATATTTTCAAATTCCATTATAAATTCTTTAAAATCCTGCAAATAACGATTTTGTTTTGCTTGCAAGTTATCATTTTCTAATATAAATAAGGCTTCTACTGGTGTAAAGGCTCTTCTATCATCACGGTCTAACAGCATTCCAAAATTATCAATTAATTCTAATATGTCCCCTTCTTTTTCTCTTTCTTTTGAATCGTTATAGCGATTTACTTCTAAGCAAGATTTGCAAAACTTATCATCAAATCCTAGTGTAGCTAGATACTCTGCTCCTTCTTTTGCATAAGTTTTAACTCTTTGCATATCAAAAGAAATTGCTGTTTTTTTACAACCATACATTAAGCATTGTGTTAACACTTGATTTATATCAATTCCTTCTAAACGACAATGTTCTAAAAAAAGACGAGCTATTTCTACTTTAAAAATAACAGTATTATCAAAAAAGAATTCGTGTTTTCTTTTAAAATATAGTAAAATTCTCATTTTTTCTGATAAGCTTTTTTCTGACAAAATATAGCTAGCAAAACTCATTTCATCCATTTTTTTACTCCTTTGTTTTTAAATTCATTCTTTCTAATTGCTTTTGTAATTGTTCTAAATCCCCATTATTTCGTATCACATAATCTGCGTTTTCTTCTATCATTTCATTTGTTATTTGTGCTTGCAAACGTTTTTGTGCTTCTTCTTGTGAAAGATGGTCACGTTTTTTTAATCGATTAATTTTTTCTTCTTTTTGACTAATAACACCTATTACTATATCACATATCTGGTCTAACCCACTTTCATATAATAAAGGAGCATCTAGCAAAATCATAGATTTATGATGCACAGCACTAATTCTACTTTTTATTTCATCTACCACATAAATAAAAGTAAGACGATTTAATTTTTCTCTTTTTTCATCATCTTCAAAAATTATTTTAGCTAGTTTTTTTCGATTTATCTTTCCTGCTTTTGTCATAATCTGCGTTCCAAAATCATTTAAAATAGACTTAACATACATCGTTTTTCCACTAGAAAGTTCTTTTGCTACCTCATCTGCATTAATTAATTCTGCATCATATTTTTCCTTTAATAATTGGCTTACTGTTGTTTTTCCTGAACCGGAACTTCCTGTTATTCCAATTATTTTCATTGGCATCCCTCTATTTCTTCTCCAATTGTTTTATCGCTTCTCTTGCCATTTCATCACAGCGATTGTTATATTCGTTATCACTATGTCCTTTTACTTTAACAAATTCCACCTTATGTGTTTGTACTAATTGATAAAGCTGTTGCCATAATTCTTTGTTTTTAACAGGCTCTTTAGAAGCATTTTTCCATCCATTTTTCACCCAAGAAGTAATCCATCCTTGTTTAAAACAATTTACAACATAAGCACTATCACTATATACCTTTACTGTGCAGGGAAACTTTAAAAGTTTTAATCCCTCTATCACAGCAGTTATCTCCATTATGTTATTCGTTGTTTGTTTTTGTGCTCCAGAGATTTCTCTTTTCTTATCTTGATACATTAAAATAGCAGCCCATCCTCCTGGACCTGGATTTCCTGAGCAAGCACCGTCTGTATAAATGATTACCTCTTCCATTTTTTCTCCTATATGAATTGTAAGTTTATTCTTTTTGTGATATTATATCAATAAATAATTTGGATTACAACAATTTATGACAGAATTCTTTTTTCAGAATATTCCCTTTTATCAGAAAGGAGCAAATTTATGCCTAGAGTAATTGGTATTGTTGCGGAGTATAATCCGTTTCATAATGGACATCTTTATCATATTGCCCAATCCAAAAAAATAACTAGTTCAGATTATACCATTTGCGTTATGAGTGGAAATTTTGCTCAAAGGGGGAATACCTCTTTAGTGAATAAATGGGTAAAAACAGAAATGGCTTTATTAAACGGAATAGACCTTGTTATTGAACTCCCGACTATTTATGCTACCTCTAGTGCTGAAAACTTTGCAGAAGGAGCAATAAAAATTCTAACTTCACTTGGTATTGTTAGTACTCTTTCTTTTGGAACAGAAACAGCTGATATTGGAGTGTTAAATAAAATTGCAGGTATTCTTTTAGAAGAACCGAAACAATACTTAGCGATTTTAAATCACGAATTAAAAAAAGGGCTTTCTTTTCCCAAAGCAAGAGAAAATGCTCTTTTAATGTATTTAAATGACCTTCAGACCTATTCTGGTATCCTTTCAAAACCAAATAACATTTTAGCAATCGAATATTTAAAAGCAATGCGAAAATATAAAAGCCACATGACCCCTATTGGTATAAAACGCGAAAAAGTTTATTATCATGATGTGTGTGTAGTAGATGAATATGCCAGTGCAACTGCTATTCGTGAACTAATGAAAGTAAAAGATTTCAAAGAAATAAAAAGGGTTATGCCCCCACGCAGCTATAACCTCTTAAGAGAAGAATTTAAAAAAGGAAACTATATCTTAGATTTATCAAAATATGAAAAAGAAATTATATATATATTGAGAAAAATGTCCTTACAAGAGATTTCCAATCTTCCTGATGTGTCAGAAGGACTGGAAAATAGCCTAAAAAATGCAGCTTATTCTTGTAATAATTTATTAGACTTTTTAACCATTGTAAAAACAAAACGTTATACTCAATCCCGTATTCAAAGAATTCTAATTTATGCTTTATTAGGAATTACAAAAAAAGATATGTTAAATGCTAGAAAAGTTTCCCCTTATATTCGTATACTTGGAATGAATGAAAAAGGAAGTTATCTTTTATCCTATATTGCCAAAAACAATCCAAAACTTCCCCTTGTTACTTCTGTAAAAAAATTCATGGATGAATGTAATAATAAAGTTTTAAAAGAAATGTTAGAAAAAGATATTTTTGCTACTAATGTTTACACATTAGGATATGAATATGATTCTTGGGCCAATCTAGATTATACCAATAAAATAATTACCCTATAGGTATTCCTATTAGGGTAATTTTTTGCTATTACTTTATTTAAACACAACTATTGTTATAGTTAAACTTTTTCTACAGCCATATATCGTTCCCTTTTTATATTATTTAAATATAACTCTTGTTAAAGTTAAACCATTGATATATCAGCATTTTCCAAAACTATTATATTCTTCTTTTCTAGTTATTTCAATACTTTGCTCAAAATTTTTCCAGCCAATCATCAAAAATAAGAATTGACATTCTGCAATGGTTTTAGAGTTTTGCCTGGAAAAATTCGTTTTAATTATCATTTTTATATAGATTTAATTCACAATTCTCTATTTGTATTTTTTTGTTTTTTATTTATCACATTTTTTCAAAATGCAATGCTTAAAAAATCACTCTTTTAGAAATGCTGTCATATTATGTAATATAACCTAAAAGAATAGGAGGAGTTATACAATGTATAGAAATTGTAAATGTAAAAAATGTAGTTTAAGTAACTGTTCAAATTACCAAGACAATATGATGGCTACTTTACCTGCTAATATAGACAATCTATGTGGTTGTAATATGCCAGATACAGATAACTGTGAATGTGGTTTTGATGAAGATACGTTATTTCCTAGAAATCCTATGTTTGCCCAAAGCTATGTGCCATGGCAAACAATGGATAAAGTTTTCACACCACAAGTAGGCCTAAAAATGGGAACCATTTTCCCTGAACTTGTAAGCCCATATGTTCCAAATCAATCTGTAGAAGAGATTGCCTATATTGAAGCAACCAATAAGATAAAGGAGGGCTGTAACAAATGTTAGAAAATGAAGATAGAACATGTGGATGTACATGTGAATGTAAATGCGAATATAATTGTAATACTTGTCCAGAAAGAAATATGGCAAGGGAAGAAATGATGATGAAAATAAGAGAATTAGATTTCTCCATCATTGAATTAGGGCTATATTTAGATACTCATCCAGATGACAGAAGAGCTCTTTGCCTACACAAAGAATATTGCAAACAAGTAAAAGAATTGAAAGACAAATATCAAAAAGTTTATGGACCTCTTACTATATTTTATCCATGCAATAAATGGAGATGGCTTGAGGAACCATGGCCATGGGAAAGGGGGAACTATTAAATGTGGACTTATAATAAAGCATTAGAATATCCAATTAATATCAAATGTCCTAATCCAAGACTTGCTAAATTCATCATTTCACAATACGGAGGACCAGATGGAGAACTTGCCGCTTCTTTACGTTATTTATCACAAAGATTTGGTATGCCTGACCAAAAGGCAAAAGCAATCTTAAATGACATTGGAACAGAAGAGCTAGCCCATCTTGAGATGGTAGGAACCATTGTTCATCAATTAACCAAAGGTGTAGACCCAAAAATTCTTGAAAAAGAAGGATTAGGACCATATTATACTGACCATGGTGTTGGTGTTTACCCACAATCAGCCGCTGGTAATCCTTTTACAGCTGCCTATATTGCAGTAAAAGGAGACCCAATTGCAGATTTACAAGAAGACTTAGCTGCAGAACAAAAAGCAAGAGCAACCTACGAAAAATTGATTGACCTTTGTGCTGATGACCCTGATGTTATCGACCCACTTCGTTTCTTACGTGAAAGAGAAGTCGTTCACTTCCAAAGATTCGGAGAAGCTTTAAGAGGTGTTCAAGATAAATTAGCAGAAAAGAAATTTTATATGAATAATTGTAACATCAATCCGCAAAAAGATTGTGATTGCTAATTCATTTTCAAAAATAATTTCTGGTAATTATCCGCAAAAGTAATTTTACTCGTGGATAGTCTATAAAAAAATGGTTTCTACCTAATAATAGAAACCATTTTTTTAAAATTTTCTCATTTATATTTCTTCTTTAACATTACTTCATTTTTTATTCTATTGGAATTGTATTATACATTGCAGCAATTTGACCTACTTGCTCCCCTGTTGCTATCGTAATTGGATAAAAGTCATGTTTTACCATCCATTGACATACTTCATAAGAGTGATTACAACTCATCGTATAGGCATCTTTTAAAAATTGTCTTAATTTTGGATTTGTCGCTTCCATAGAGGCTACCGCATATTCTTTTCCAGCTCTTTTTAAAGTTAAAAGATAAGAAAGAGCAATTTCTCTATCATTTAATGTTTTTACATCTGTATTAACGGTAACTGGGACTGCTGTTTTACTACTATTTTCTTGACTGTCAAAAACAGAAGTAGTCATATTAGGAACCGCTAAATCTCCAGATGCCTGCTTTACGTCTTTTACAAACTCTACTTTTCGGTTATAGTCTTCTACATGTGCTGGAAAATGAGTTTCTAACATTGCCTTTAGCTGTGCATCTTGCACTTGATTTCGAAATAGGGACATACAAGTAATCGTGTTAACACAACTAGAAATTAATTGATTTAAATAACTTAACTCACAAATGGTTAAATTCATCTTTTCACCTCCTAAAAATTCTTATTAGGAAGTATAACCATTTTTCGGAAAATTATCATAAAACAATGCTACTTCTATTCCTCTATCCCAACATATTTTGCGTTAGGAGAAAATGCTAAAACAGATTCAAAAATGACTCCTAATAGCAATAATCCAAATCCAAACCCAATACCTTTTCCAAATGCTTTTGCTAAACGAAATCTTGTAACAATTGCTACAACACCTAATACAAGCCATCCGACTACTGGTAATACCAAAAATAGTAACCACCAACCACTCATATTACACACCTTTAATAAAGTTACTTCTCTGTAAATGGGAATAATAGATGCCCATCCATGTTTTCCTGCTTTATGAAATAGCACCCACTTTAAAATAGTTCCATAAATAAATAATACAATGCATACTATTATAGCTGTTTTAAAAATAGAACTAGTCAGTAACACTTTTGCCCCAATTGTTAATTTGTCTGTAGTAGATAAGTTTTTTTGTATTTCTTCTACAATTTCATCCGTAGAAGCTCCCGCTTCTAATTTTTCTTTTATTTGGTCTACCTTTAAATCCTCTTTTAAAATTTTGTTTAATTCTTTCTCATCTACCGTTCTTAGTAGTTTCGTTCCTGCCAAAAGTACTTCTTCCTTAACCCCATAACTTTTTACTTCTTCTTTATGTTCTTCTACCATATCTGCTATTTCTTCATTTGTATACTTCTTAGTTAACTCTTCATAAGCAGCTAATACTTCCCCTATATTAACAGAATTTGGGTCAATAGAAGTCTCTTGTTGTAAAAATGATTTTAGTGTATTTTCATCTACTGATTGCATTGTTCTTGGTTCTTTTGTTAAAGCTGCCTTTGAAGAAAAGCAAATGCTTAACATTATCATCACTATACTAAGAAATACACACACCTTTTTCCTTGTTCTTTTCAAACATATCACTCCTTCACATTTAACATTCTATATATTGATATTCACAAGCCCTTAACAAACGATTCATAATAGCAAGACCCATTCCTTCTTTCGTCGTTCCTTCAATAATAACAATCTCACAATGATAGGTATCTACTTTTCTTAAATTTTTAAATAAATTTTTAGAAATCTGCTCTAAGTTTTGTTTTTCTCCCATATCAATCGTTTTATAATTAGTATAATAACCTTTATTTTCTGTTGTGGAAAGAATTAGTGGATTTTTATATTTGCTTGCTATTTGTTTGACTTTTTCTACTAATTTTTGGTTTTCTTCACTATACACTAACATACACTTCGTCTGTGGTGCATAATGACGATATTTCATTCCAGGTGAATTAACGGTTTGACCTTCTTGTAATTTCCCTAAAATGTGGGAATCAATTATGGCATCTCCAGCTACCATTCTAATTTCTTCTGGTGTAATTTTTCCTGGTCTTAAAATATGTGGTGTCTCATCAATTACCCTAACTACCGTAGACTCTAATCCAATTTCCGAGTCTCCTCCATCTAACATCAAATCTACTTTACCTTGAAATTCCTTTTGAATATCTTTTAAATTCGTTCCACTTGGCTTTCCTGATAAATTAGCACTCGGTGCGGCAATTGGAACACCTGCTTGTTTAATAAAATTTTGAGCAATCAAATGATTAGGAAAACGTACTCCTACTGTATCTAGCCCTGCTGTTACCACATTTGGTACTTTATCTGTTCTTTTTAAAATTAAAGTAAACGGACCAGGCCAGAAATGCCTTATTAATTTTTCTTCCATAGGAGTTATTTCTTGTACGATTGTTTTTAACATCTCTTGATTGCAAATATGTAAAATAAGAGGATTATCTTGTTTTCTCCCTTTTGCAATAAAAATCTTTTTTACTGCTACTTCATTTAAGCCATCTGCTCCTATTCCATACACTGTTTCGGTAGGAAAAAGAACCAGTCCTCCCTTTCGAATGATTTGTCCTGCTTTTTCAATCTCTTGCTTTTCTGCTTTCATTTTTTTGCCCTCTTATCTTTTATTATACTATCCTATTATACTCTGCTTTTTTCTAGAAAGCAACCTTTTTAACTTGCTGTTAAACTACTATAATATGCTTGATATAATTTGCTATAATATCCCCCTGTTTGTAGTAATTCTTGATGACTTCCTTGTTCTTGAATTCTTCCATGGTCTAATACAATGATTTTATCTACATTAACAATCGTAGATAAGCGATGTGCAATAAAAATAGAAGTTTTGTTTTTTGAGATTTCATCTACTGATTTTTGAATCAATTGCTCTGTGTAAGTATCAATATTAGCAGTCGCTTCATCTAAGATAAAAATAGCAGGGTCATGTGCAAAAATACGGGCAAATGCTAATAATTGCTTTTCACCAGCAGAATAGGAATTTCCCCTTTCATAGGAAACCTCTTCTATTCCATTCGGAAAAGAAGAAACAAACTCTTCTGCTGAAGAAAGGCGAACTGCTTGTAATACCTCTTGCTCTTCTAACGATGCATTTAAACAAATATTGTCTTTGATGCTCTTCGCAAAAATAAAAGGGTCTTGTAATACAATTCCAACTGCTTTTCTTAAGAAACGTAAATTCAACTCTTTTATATTGACTCCATCTAATAAAATCTCTCCTTTTTGAATTTCATAAAAACGATTTATTAGATTGGTAATCGTGGTCTTTCCAGAACCTGTTTTCCCTACTAAAGCAACACTTTGTCCTGGAAGAATGGTAAAGCTTACATCTTTTAAAATCCAATTGTCTTTTTCGTAGGCAAACCATACGTTTTTAAATTCTATTTTTCCTTGTATTGTTTCTAATTTTGCTCCCTTTTCAAAATCCTCTAAATCATTTTTTTGGTCTAATATTTCATAAATTTTATCAATCGATACAAGGGATTCTTGAACCGTTTCAATATTATCAATAATGTTATTAATTGGTTCAAATATTTGCTTGATATAGCTTATAAACATATAAATAACACCAACTTCTAACGTGACTCCTAACCAATGTTCTATACAAGCCCAAACGACTATCGAAATTCCAATATTCTGAATTACAGTCATAAAACCATATAAAAAACCTTCCCAAATACCGGAAGGAATTCTTCCTCTCCAAAACTTTGTATTATATGCTTCGCACTCTTTTTGTTTTTCATATTGACGATTAAAAATACGAATAATTTTCACACCATAAATTGACTCTGCTAAAAAGCTATTTAATTGCGTTCTAATATTTTTACTTTCTGTATAAATACGATTAATTAGCTTTGTAATACAAAACGAGACTAAAATAATGATAGGAATAATAATAAAGGTAAGCAAACTTAATTTTGTACTAATATATAGCATCACTCCAATAAGAGCAATTACCATAATGACATCTCGAAAAAAAGTAGAAAACACATCTTTGAAAAGAGTGGCAATATCTTCTACATCATTCGTAATACGAACAAATAACTTTCCTGCTGGTGTTTTATCATGAAATGGAATATTGGCATTTTGGATAAACTTGTATAATTTATTTCGAAGCTGATAAATAATGTCTTCTCCCATCATTTTCGTAGTTGCTCTTGCAATAAATTCTAATATATTGGTTATGAAAACAAGTCCAATATACATTGCTCCTAACATTCCAATTGTTATCATACCTTTTTGAAAGATACCCAAACTCAAATAATCATCAATTACTACTTTAATAATATAGGGTCTTAATAACTCTCCAATGCTTACTAAAATAGCTAAAATAGTAATTATTACAATTGTTTTTCGTTTTGGCTTCATCAAACCGGAATAATCGATTCATTGTTTTATTTTTTTCCATTTATCTCTTCCTTTCTTTAATGAAGAAAGCTATCTTCTGTTTGGCTTGCCTGTTGCTTATAAAATTGGTTATATAGTCCTTGCTGCTCAATTAGTTGTTCATGAGTGCCTCTTTGCACAATATCCCCACCATCTAAGACTAAAATTTCATCACTTTCTTTAATATCTGAAATACGATTTGAAACAATAATACAAGTTTTATCTTTTGTTAATTCTTTGATATTATGGAGTAAACTCTGCTCTGTTCGGTTATCTAAAGCAGAAAAAGTATCATCAAAAATGACAACATTACTTTTTTGTAAAAAAGCACGTGAAATCACAATTCTTTGTTTTTGTCCTCCGGACAAATCGACTCCTCTTTCTCCTATTACAGTATGAATATCATTGGGCATTTGACAGATATCATCATAAATTAAAGCATCTTTCGTACTCTTTTCAATTTCGTTATCTGCATAATCCTCTTCTCGAAACAGACTAATATTTTCTCTTAATGTAGCAGAAAATAGAAAATTATCTTGTGTAATATAACAGATATTGTTTCTTAATACTTCAATTGGAATATCTAAAATATCTTTTCCATCAATAAAAATTTGACCTCTTTGCACTTCATATAGTTTTAGCAGTAAATTCATCAAAGTAGTTTTTCCAGAGCCAATTGTTCCAATGATTCCTAATGTTTGACCAATACCTACTGTAAAAGAAATATGACTTAATGTTGGAGTAAGACTGTTCGGATAATGAAAACTTAAATCTTTTACTTCAATATCTCCTATAAAAGGAGTCTTGTTTTCTTTGTTTTCCTTTATTTTCTTCGCAGAAATTTTTTCTGTTTCTAAAGAAAACACTTTATCTAACCTTTGATAAGCAACTTGTGCTCTTTTTAAATAAGCAATAATAGATGGAAGCCAAGATACCGGTCCTACAAATAGTCCAATATAGCCGTTAAAAGCTACAAACTCACCAATTGTGATAGTATGATTTAACACTAAATTAGCACCATACAAAAGTGAAATACTATAGCAAATACCAAATCCTATATTAATACACGATTTTAAGAGTGCTTGGTGAATATCGACATTATTATTATCAGAACGTAGTTTACGATTCTTTCGAATAAAGGTTTTTAATTGTTCTGTTTCACAGCAATAGGCTTTTGTTGTACGGATACTATCTGTACTTTCTTGGACATATTCAGATAAATCTGTAAAACTTGCTTGTGCTTTTCGATAACTTAATTCCACATATGTTTTAATTTTTACAATTAAATAAGCAGTAACAATAATAGGACTTATTGTAGCTAAGGTTAAGTTTAAATTCACGCTTGCTGACATGGTAATAAAAGCAATTAACAAAGTAGCAACAAGCCTGGTTCCAAAGGATAATAAACGATAGACAAAACCTCTTATATCATTAATATCCTTTACAAAATAGGACATTAGTTCCCCATTTTTTATCTCTTGCAATTTAGCAAGACGTATCTTCATGATTTTTTCATATAATTTATTTTTCAAATCCTTTTCTATTGCTCTTGCGATATATGTCTCAAAATATTTCCAAATCATTCTCATCATTAAGATGACAATACTACTTCCTAGCAAATATAAGATATGAAAAAGAATGGCTTGCTTATTGGCTTGTATATCATAAAGCAAGTCTACCATTTTTCCTATTATTTTAGGTGGATAAGTAAGAAAATAGATATTTAGAAAAATAAAAGTAATCTGAATTAAAATTTGCCATTTATATTTCTTTACTAATTTAATCATTAGTTCTTTCACGTATAAATCCCCTTTTCGTTTGTACTATTTCTTGCATTATTTTGAATTATATCAAAGCACTTTCTTTTTCTCAACAAAATATCAGAAAAAAATAAAAAATAACTCCTTTACGTTATATAAACAATTTAAATATCTATTACAATAAATCAACCAGAACCGTGTTACAAAGAACACGGTTCTGGTTGATTTTTATTGAGCAAGCTTAGGACCATTTTCCTTTAGTATCGGAGTTAATCCTCCTCCATAGCCACTTCTGTAATACCAATATATCACATTTGTTTCCGTATCTACAAAACAAATACCTCCCATTTTCCTAACACTATATTGACTTGTTGTTTCATCATAGAGTTTGGGAGTACCATCCGCATTTAGCATCGGAGTTAATCCTCCTCCACGACCACTTGTATAATACCAATACATCACATTTATTTCATTATACATTGAGCTATATTCGATTTCCCGCTCTTCGTTTACTACATCAGAACAAGAACACAAAAACATGCTCAACATACAAACTACCATGATAATCCTGCTTGCTTTTTTCACACTAATACCTCCTAAAATTCATTTGGAAGTACGAAACCTCCAAACATAACTTACATTTGTCAGCTTCTACCACAGATAATTTTTTATATTATAGTATAAAGTCAAAATGGGATAATAAGAAGATTTTCGTTTGTGCCCTTTCGTAAATTAACAAAGTAACTTCCAAAAAAGGAAAAGATTTTATTTTATCTCTTCCTTTTCTTCTGAAGAATTCTGTTTTGATTCTTGCGTTGGTAAAGCTTGGTCTTCCTTCTCTTCCTCTTTTTGTATTTCATCAAACAATGTAATAAAATTGATTTGATTTTTTTCTGCTCCAGTAAATTCATCTGCTAATTGTTGTAATTTTTTTACCCTTTCTAATGTTTCTTTTCCGCTTCCAAAAATTGCATCATACAATTTTTGAATCCCTTGCTTATCAAAAGTATCCATACCTTCTTTTAGTTCTTTTGTTCCAGAAGAAAGTTCTTCCGCTCCTTGTAACAATTGACCATTTGCTTTGGCTAATTGCAAGGTACTAGTTCCTAATGTGCTAAGCCCTTCTTCTATTTGTTTAGAACCTTTTTGTAATTCTCCTGTTCCATAAGAAAGCGTTTTGCTTCCTTGATATAAAGAAGTAGTTCCTTGTTCTAACTCTTGACTGGCTTGTTGTAGCTTACTCGTTCCTCCTGCTAATTGTGTTAAGCCTTCACAAATAGTTGTTAATCCTTTTTCTAATGAACTAAATCCTTGCTTCAATTCTTTCATTTGTGCTTCACTATTTGTCATTTTATTTTGTAACTGTTGTAGGTAAGATGCTTTCTCCTGAATTTGTTTCTTTAAAGAAGTAATTTGTGTTTGGTTATTTTGCATTTGTTCCTTTAAAGTACTAATCAGTTCCGCCTCTCCTTCTTGAGAAAGAGAATCCATTACTTTTTGAAGAGTAACATTATTTTTGGTTAATTCTGTTACACTTTCTGTATCTGTTGTAATTGTGTTTTTTAAACGTTTAGCTAATTCTTCTAGATTATTTGTAGATTGCAAAATAAGCTCATTTACTCCACTATTTAATTTTTTTTCTCCTTCTAAAGTCGTATGACTTCCTATTAACAATTTTTCTAAATTATCAGAAACTGAGCAGATCGCTCCTTTTAATTGTTTTGTCCCTTCGTTTACAGAGGAAGCACCTATACTTAATTCTTCTGAACCATGTTTTACTCCACTAATTCCTTGTCCTATTTTTGTATAATTTTGCTCAATGGTACTGCTTCCTTCTTGTAACTCATTCATCGCCATATCAAATTCTTCTGCCTTTTCTACATAAGTATTCATTCCTTCCTGTAACTGATTGCCTCCTTGCACCAATTGCTTACTAGAATCTGCTAAAAGACGAATTTGGTCAAATACCGTATCAAACTTATCTAATTTAGCAACATCTTCTTTTTCTAGAATTTTAGGAGTAGCAAAACAGATGATATTAGACAATTCAAATTCTTCTGTTTCCATAGTAATAGTAATTTCTTCTGGAAGAGAACTATCTTTTTCCTGCCAATCCAAACTTTCTTGTAATCCAGGAAAAGCCAGACCTAATACTAGCGTTTTTTCCCCATTACGAATTACTTTTCCATTTGTAATGGAAATATTTCTCATTTTGTTATTATCCAAAACAGTAGTTGCTCCTACCAAAAAAGGTGTATAAAGAGTTGTTGGTTTGCCATTTACTTCCACAGTATGAGCATCTTGATTATGACAAATAAGATGAATCTTAATTTTACCTTTCTTTCCTGCTAATTCTTGTGGAGTGATTTCTTTTCTTTCTAATTCGTAATGAATTTCCCATTTAAGAGGAATCTGTTTTGTACTGGTTCCTTGATAATAGACATCTTCTCCATTTGTCTGCCAAATTAACTCTGTTCCATTTTGTTCGTAACTTTGTCCTTGTTTAGCTATCTTAATATTTTCTAATTCCGATTCATCTCTTAATTCTATACTTTTTTCGTCATTTCTTAAATAACTACTCACAATCGTTTCATATTCTTTTCCTTCTGTATTTGCTTTGGTGTATACCATCTCTTCTTTCGCATATCCCAGACAAGGAAGTGCTTGAATCGCAATCATACTAAATGCTATCACTCCCGCCACTATATGTTTTCCTATTTTTTCTCTCATACTCTTTTTCCCTCCTATGCTCTGTTCTTTTTACTAGTTGTTTTTTGTATCATGGTGTCTAATATTAATAATAGAGAAGGTAGTAAAGTAATTACGATTACCATACTAATTATTGCTCCTCTTGAAATCAAATTACAAATTGCCCCAATCATTTCTAATTTTGAATAAAGTCCCACTCCACAAGTAGCAGCAAAGAAACACAAACCACTTACTAAAATAGATTTCACTGAATTTTCTAGGGCATACTGGATTGCCTTATGTTTGTCTTTTCCTTCTTTTCTTGCTTGCATATACTTTGTTGTCATTAAAATAGCATAATCTACAGTAGCACCTAACTGAATGGTTCCAATAACAATTGAAGCTACAAAAGGAAGCGTTACACCTGTATAAGAAGAAATAGACATATTTACTGCAATTGCAAATTCAATTACCGTAATTAAAATAACTGGTAAAGAAGCAGATTGAAATACCACTATCATAATAACTAGAATAACTGCAACAGAGGAAATATTAACACTTTTAAAGTCATAGTCGGCTATTTCCACCAAGTCTTTCATAAGCGGTCCCTCTCCAGCCATAATGCCATTTGGGTCATATTTTTTTACTATTTGGTCAATTTGATTAATTTGGTTATTTGCTTCATTGGTTGCTGTTTCATAAGAAGAATTAATAATTATCATTTGATAACGGTCATTTTCAAAAATCGATAAGATACTTTCTGGTAGTATTTCTTTTGGAATAGAACCATTTGTTATATTCGAAAGACCAAAAGACCACTCTACTCCATCTAATTGTTCTATTTGCTTTGCCATACTATTTACTTTGCTTTGCTCCATATTTTTATCTACCAATACAATTTGAGTAGAAACCATATTAAATTTCTGCTCTAATTGTTTATTGGCACTTACCCCTGGTAATTCTTCTGGTAAAGTAGAGTAAAGGTCATAATATACCTTTACATGTGAATTTCCCCAAATGGCAGGTATTAATAAAATAAGAAAACCAACAAGAAAGGCTTTAGAATGTTTGATTACAAAATCAGTTAATCCTTTCATTTTTGGTAATAATTCTTTATGCCTTGTTTTGATAATCCATTTATCAAATACTAAAATAAGAGATGGTAAAATGGTTACTACAGCAATAACACCAATTAGTACACCTTTTGCCATGACAAGCCCAATATCTTTTCCTAATGCTAAAGACATGGTACAAAGAGCTAAAAATCCTGCTATTGTAGTAGTAGCACTACCTAATACTGACACTAGCGTGCTAGAAATAGCCTTTGCCATAGCTTCTTGCTTATTGACAGTTTGTTCTTTTTCTTTTTGATAACTATGATAAAGAAAAATAGAAAAATCCATGGTAACACCTAATTGTAAAACTGTACTAATCGCTTTGGTAATATAGGAGATTTGTCCAAATAGAATATTACTTCCCAGATTATACAAAATAGCAATTCCAATACTTCCTAATAATAAAACAGGAATAAAATAAGAATCTAATGCTAACATCAAAACAAGGATACAAAATATTACTGCAATAATAACATAAATTGCCATCTCTGAATCTGCTACTTGCATCGTATCTTTTACCGTTGCAGACATTCCACTAATTTTACATTGTTTTTCTGCTAAATTCCTTAAGTTATCAATCGCATTTAATGTTTCATCATCTGAAATACCACTGCAAAACGTAATTAGAATTGGAGTTGTTCCCTCTTTTACTACTTCCTCTTTTATCTTTTCTGGTAACATTTCTTTTGGAATACTACTTCCTAACACATCTGTTATTCCAATTACTTTTTCCACTCCCTCAATCTGTCTCATTTTCTCTTCTAGTTTTACCATGTCTTTTTGTGGCATAGTATCATCTACTAAAGCAATCGAAAAAGCTCCCATATGAAATTCTTTTGATAAGATGTCCTGACCTTTGACTGTTTCAATATCACTTGGTAAATACACTAAAATGTCATAATTAATTTTTGCAGCTTTGATTCCCAAAATAGAGGGAACAATTAGTAATAACGCTACCACTAAAATAAGGACTCGATGTTTACAGATAAATGTTCCAAACTTTTGCATTCTTTCATCTCCTTTTTTGACTATTAGTCACTTTTTCTATTGTAGTATTTTTATGACTATTCGTCAATAGTTATTCTTGTTTTTCTATTTTCTTGCCATTTTATTACTTTCACTTTGCTTTTGTCCCCTTACTTTGTTCTTTTTTATTTTTTCTTTTT
>DBFJJM010000062.1:0-9327 GCA_048393175.1 Candidatus Merdicola sp. | reverse complement strand
TTTTTATTCTGAATAAAATATTTTACTTTTCCGAAAAAGCTTTTTCTACATTCTAGATAAGTAGAAATTTCTCTTTCTTTTTGTAAATATTCCTGTGTTTTATCTTGAATCGCTTGCTTTACTTTTTTTACTTTATCCCTAAGTTCAGTATTGGATTTAAGCAAAGTCTTAAGCTGTATAGAAAGAGTATCATAATCTTGTTGTAAATAAGAGGAAAGAGCTAGGTAGGTTATCTTTTTTTCTTTTTGATAAAAATCAAGTCCTCCTTGTTCATTAATTTTCACTGAAAAACTGTATTGCTCAGGTAGCTCTGTTTGTAAAATAAAGAGTGCTTTTAACAAAGAATAAAAAATAGAAGCTTCCTGTTTACTATTTAGTACAATCTTGTAATCACTTTTCATTTTTTCATATATAACTGTTTCTCCTACAATTTGAATACTTAAATTACCTTGTTTATCTCTTACTTCGTAGACTAAAGGCCAATCTTTTGTAAAAAGCCACAAATAATTTTCGATATCTGCTATTTCGGTTCTTCTTAAAAATTCTCCTGAATATTCTTTATGACAAACCGGAACAAAAATAGAATAACCTTTTTGTTTTTTTTCACATTCTAATTGTTTTTTTAATAAATAGAAAAAACAAGCATACTCTGAATCAAATGTTGGTACCAACATAAAATATTGGTCTGATACTTCAGAATAGTATATTTGCCATAAATAATTCTCATAATATTTGACTTTAAATGGAATACTACTTTGGAAACTTTCTTGTTCTTCCTCTATTTTCTTTATTTGATTTGGTGATACAGTATAAAGCATATTTAGAAACATACTATGCTGATAAATTTGTTCTTCTGTTTCAGATAGCAAATAGGAAGAAAGAGGTAATGCTTTATCATACTTTTCCTTTAAGGAATCTAATCGATTTGCTGGTGTTAAAAGAATTTGAATATCTCTTACATCAATATATTCATATACTTTATAGCTATTTTTATCTTGATACCCTTTTACTGTGCGATATTCCATCTGATGATAGTCTAATAAAACTTCTGGAATATCCGTTAAATCTAACCCAATATATTGCAACGTCTCCTTTATTTTCTCAGTATTATCTTTGGTATGATTTGCCATAACTTTCCTCCCTCTTTTTTTGTTAGTATATCACAAAGTCTTTTTTGAATACAATCTTTTTTTGTATTTTACAATTTAGTATTGCTTTTGTTCTTTTCCAAAATAAAAGGAAGCATCTGCTCCCTTTTACCCATTTATTTTTTCTCTATCTTCTTTTTGAATTTTTTGAATAAACTCATCTACTTTCATTTGTCCCATGTCTGCTTGCTTTCTAGAACGAACTGCAACTGTATTTTCTTCTTGTTCTTTTGCTCCAATGATTAACATATATGGTATTTTTTCTAATTGTGCTTTTCTTATCTTATATCCAATTTTTTCTTCACTTTCATCTATTTCTGCACGAATTCCAAGTTCTATCAATTGGTTATACACTTTACTACAATACTCTTTTTGAGCTTCTCCGATTGGTAAAATTCTCACCTGTACTGGAGCTAACCATACTGGAAAGGCTCCTTTTGTTTCTTCTATTAGAAAAGACATAAATCTATCTAATGACCCTAATATCGCTCTGTGTATTACTACTGGTCTATGCTCTCTTCCGTCTTCTGCTATATAGGTCAATTGGAATCTTTCTGGTAATAAGAAATCTAATTGACAAGTTGAAATAGTAACATCATGTCCAATTGCTGTTTTTATCTGAACATCTAATTTTGGTCCATAAAAAGCGGCTTCTCCTTCTGCTTCATAAAAATTAATATTCATTTCTTGTAGAATCTGTCTTAATTGCTTTTCTGCATCTTCCCACATCTCATCATCATCAAAATACTTTTCTTTATCGTTTTTATCTCTTAGGGATAGTCGGAAACTATAATCTTCAAAACCAAAATCTTGATAAACAGAAAGTATTAGTTTAATTACTTTTCCGATTTCTTCTTTAATTTGGTCTGGTCGAACAAAAATATGTGCATCATTTTGACACATTTCACGTACTCTTTCTAAACCACATACATTTCCGCTTGCTTCATAACGAAAATCATGTGCTAGTTCTCCTATTCGAATTGGTAGCTCACGATAAGAATGTAAAGCATTTTTATATAACAACATATGATGAGGACAATTCATTGGTCTTAACACCATTTCTTCTGTATCCATTTTCATTACAGGAAACATATCTTCTTTATAGTGGTCCCAATGTCCACTTGTTTTATATAACTCTACATTTGCTAAAGAAGGAGTATACACATGCTTATAGCCTAACTCAATTTCCTTATCTAAAATATATCTTTCTAAAATTCTACGTACTGTTGCACCATTTGGTAAATACATTGGAAGTCCAGAGCCAACTAGTTCATGTGTCATAAATAATTTTAATTCTTTTCCAATTTTTCTATGGTCTCTTTGTTTTGCTTCTTCTAATAACTGTAAATACTCTTCTACTTGTGAAGCCTTTGGATAAGAAATACCATAAATTCTTTGTAACATTTTATTCTTTTCATTTCCTCTCCAATAAGCACCAGAAGAAGAAAGCAATTTTACTGCTTTTACTTTTCCCGTACTAGATAGATGTGGTCCTGCACATAGGTCTACAAATTCACCTTGACGGTAAAAAGAAATTTCTTCTCCTTCTGGTAAATCTTTAATTAACTCTATTTTGTATGGTTCCTTCTTTTCCTCCATAAGTGCAAGTGCTTCTTGTCTTGGTAAACTAAATTTCTCAATTGGTAAATCTTCTTTTATGATTTTTTTCATTTCCTTTTCAATTTGCTCAAAATCTTTTTCAGAAAAAGTAGTTTCTGTATCAAAATCATAATAAAAGCCATTTTCAATCGATGGTCCAATTGTTAACTTCACTCCTTCATATAGTCTTAAAATGGCTTGTGCCATAATATGAGAAGTAGTATGCCAATATGCTTTTTTTCCTTCTTCACTATTATCAAATGTTAATATTTCTAATTTACATGGCTCCTGCACCTCATAACGTAAATCTTTTACTTCTCCATTTACTTTTCCGCAAGTAGCCATTCTTGCTAATCCTTCACTTATTTGTTTGGCAATGTCTAAAATACAGCTTCCTTTTTGCACCTCTATTTTAGCTCCATCTTTTAATTCTATTTTTATCATAAAAACCCCTCCTTTTATTTTTATAGCTATTAAAAAACTCCTACAAAAGAAAATCAATTTCTTTCATAGGAGTGCTTTTTACACGGTTCCATCCTAAATTTTACTTTATTTTGAGAATAACGCACTCATAGACGCTTAGCTTATTCACTAAGTACTTAAAAGAGTTAGTTTTCTAATAGGTTATTCTAAGATTTGCTTTCAGCCTAAGACAAATCCTCTCTGTTAGCCTCTGCTATTATACTTTGTCTCTTATTCGTATGTTTTTATACTTTTTCTACTACTTCTACTGGTTCTGCCTCTCCTACTTCTTCAATGGAGATAGCACGAACATGCTCAATTTTATCCCAAGAGGTATCTTGTTTAAACAAACATTTAAAATTAATAACAAGCCAAGACCCTAAGAATAGAGGATAAGCAAGCAATCCTTTTAACATGGGTTTAATTGGTCTTCCATCTAATTTCATAATTAGCATACCAGACAAAATCGGTAAAATAAAGGTCGGAATAAAATATCTTACATAGTTAAATAACATATCTGCTGTTGTCATTCCATTTCCTATATACATTACCATATTTAGTACAAGTAAAACAAGTGTTAAAACAAACATTGGAATACTTCCTACAATATATAAAAGACCATCAAAATTCATTAAGGTTTTCTTTTCTTTTACTGCTACTGCTAATTCCTTTGTATAACGTTTAATACATTGCATATGTCCTACTGTCCATCTTGTTCTTTGTTTCCATGATTGTTTAAATCCTACCGGTTGTTCATCATATACTATCGCTTTTGTTGCCCATCCTAATTTTCTACCTTGTATAATACGTTTTAACGAAAACTCAATATCTTCTGTTAAGGTTTCTGTATCCCAGCCATTTGGTTTAATCACATCAAAACGTACCATAAAACCAGTACCATTTAATAATGGTGACAATCCTAAATTATATCTTGCTAAATGATAGAAACGATGCATCGTCCAATAAAAAATTGCATATCCTGCTGTTACCCAGCTATCTGTTGGATTTTTAATATCACGATAACCTTGAACAACATCTTCTCCTTGACATAATTTTACATTCATTTCTTTAATGAAATTTTTATCTACAATATTATCTGCATCAAATACGAAAAGAGCATCATATGGTGCATCTTCTTCAATTTTTTGTTTCAAAAACCATTGAAGAGCATATCCTTTTGTTTTTTTCGTACTATCAAATCTCTCATACACAATTGCACCTGCGTCTCTTGCTAATTTTGCAGTATTGTCTGTACAGTTATCTGCAATAACATAAATATCATAAAGTTCTTTTGGATAATTTTGTTCTTTTAAACTTTTTACTAAATTCTTAATAACAGCCTCTTCATTATGAGCTGGAATAATCGCCATAAAACGATGGTTCTTTTTTTCTAGTAATGGTTTTTCTTTTAGTTTTACTAAAGAACATACACTTACCATAATTTGATATAACCAAAATATCGTAATCATCCATACTAGTGCTTGCTGAATTAGATATAAATAATCCATTCTTTTCCCTCTCTTTTTTCCTTATCTGATTTGTATTATCTTATTCATTACCTTTTCTATTATACTATCTTTCTTTTTATTTTGCAACTTTTCGTCCAAAATTATAGCGATTTTAAGAAAGCGTTAATAATTTCCATCTACCATCAGTCCATAAACCATTGAAATGTCAGTAGGCACAATATATTTTGCTTCCATTTGTTCTGCTACTACTAATACCAAAGCACACATGCATCTTGTTGCATCCCACCACTTTGGGTCTTTATCTTGTTTTTTAATTTTTTCTAATGAAACACTTTCAAAATAACGTTTAGTATCTTCTATTCTTGTTTTAATATCCATCATAATAGGCGATTCTGAATCTTCATAAAAAGAATTTTTTTGATAGCAATACCCAGAATGCAAAGCAAAATATTTATGTGCTCCACCACATAAAATAAGAACATCACTTTTACTTTTTGGTAAATTTAGTCGTTCTTTTATATAACTTTTTACTTCTTCTAACTTGGTAGTTGGAAAGTCATTACCCAAATCTGGAAAAGCCTTTAAAATATCCATGACGCCAAAAGGAGTATTTGCTTCCTCTATTGTTTTTTGGTCATAAATTGTAATTTCTGTAGAACCTCCTCCACCTACTAGTATTCCTACTTTTTCTTTGGCAAAGCGAGTCGCTCCTAATACGGTTAATTCATTTTCTTTTTCCATCGAAATAATATCAAAAGTAACTCCTGTTTCTTTTTTAATTCTCTGGATGAAATCTTGTTTTTCATTCTCTGGTAAAGTACGAAAAATACTTGTCCCACAAAGGTAAATTTGTGAAGTGGTTCGTTTTTGCTCTAAAATAAGCTCAATTAATTCTTGAATATCTTTTTGTACTATCTTTTTTTTCTCTTGATAGTTTTTCTTAAAACGAATGGTTTGTGTTTTAACATGATAAATCTGTTTTGTATCATCGATTCTATCTACTTTCGTACAAGTCGAACCAACTTCAATGATTACCTTATTCATTTATTCTTCTTCCTTTTCTTCTACTTTTTCTTCTAACTCTTTCATGCTTAAATTAATTCTATCTTGGTCATCAATTTCAATTACTTTTACCGTAACTGTATCTCCTACATGAAGCACATCTTCTACTTTATGAACTCTTTCTTTTGAGATTTTAGAGATATGAAGTAATCCTTCTTTTCCTCCACCAACATCTACAAATGCACCAAATGGCATAATTTTAGTAACAGTTCCTTCATATATCTGGTTTACTTCTATTTGTCTTGTTATGTCTTCTATCATTTTTAATGCCTTTTTAGCACTATCTGTATCGACAGAATAAATAAATACACTTCCGTCTTCTTCAATATCAATTTTGACTCCTGTTTCTCCAATGATTTTATTTATCATTTTTCCACCAGGTCCAATCACATCTTTAATTTTATCCACTGAAATAGTAGTATTAATAATTCTTGGAGCATATTTTGAAATTTCTTTTCTTGGCTCACCAATTTCTTTTAGCATAATGTCATCTAAAATGTATTGTCTTGCTTTTTCTGTTCTTTCAAAAGCTTCTTTGATAATATCATACGTTAATCCATCAACTTTAATATCTACTTGAATAGCTGTAATCCCGTCTTTGGTTCCTCCTACTTTAAAGTCCATATCTCCAAAGAAATCTTCAATTCCTTGAATATCTGTAAGCATGACATATTCTTCTGAACCATCTGGGTCTGTTACAAGACCTGTAGAAATTCCAGCTACTGGTTTTTTAATCGGAACACCTGCATCCATTAAAGCTAAAGTACTTCCACAAATACTGGCTTGCGAAGTAGAACCATTAGAAGATAATACTTCTGATACAACACGAATGGCATAAGGGAATTCCTCTACTGATGGAATCACAGGAACGAGTGCCTTTTCTGCTAATGCTCCATGCCCTACCTCTCTTCTACCTGGTCCTCTAGAAGGTCTTGCTTCACCTACACTATAGGCTGGAAAATTATATTGATGCATATAACGTTTTCCTGTTTCTTCATCGATTCCATCTAATGTCTGTTCTTCACTTACCATACCTAATGTAACAATAGACATTACTTGGGTTTGACCTCTTGTAAAAATAGCACTACCATGCACTCTTGGAAGCATTCCTACTTCACAAGAAAGAGCTCTAATTTCATCTAGCTTTCTTCCATCTGGTCTTTTATGCTCTTTATATATCATTTCTCTTACACATTTTTTTTCTAAATCATGGATACTTGTTTTAATATGATACATATCTTGCAGTGTTTTTTCTTCTCCATATTTTTCAGTATAATAGGCTACAATATCTTCTGTTATTTTATCCATATTTGCATCTCTTACTTCTTTTTGTGCCTCTTGTACATCTTCATACATTCTATCTTTAAAATTTGTTTCTATTTCATGATAAATTTCTTTATCTACTGCAAAAGAAGTATAACTAAATTTCTCTTTCCCAATTTCTTGCTGAATACTAGAAATAAAGTCACATACTTTTTTAATTTCTTCATGTGCTTGTTTAATCGCTTCTAACATAATATCATTTGGTATTTCATCCGCTCCTGCTTCAATCATGGCAATTTTTTCTTTGGTTCCTGCTACCGTTAAAGTAAGTTTGCTTTTCTCTCTTTGTTCACTATTTGGATTGATAATAACTTGTCCTTCGACATACCCCACATTAACTGCTGCTGTTGGTCCTCCAAAAGGAATGTCTGAAATAGAAAGAGCACAAGAAGCACCAATCATCGCACACACTTCTGGTGAATTGTCTTGGTCTACTGATAAAGCAGTAGCAACAACACACACATCATTTCGAAAATCTTTTGGAAAAAGTGGTCTTAATGGTCTATCAATTGCTCTTGCTGTTAAAACAGACTTATCACTTGGTTTTCCCTCTCTTTTTTGAAAACTACCTGGTATTTTTCCTACTGAATATAGCTTTTCTTCATAATCTACTGATAAAGGAAAAAAGTCAATTCCCTCTCTTGGTTCTTTTGATGCCGTTACATTTACCATAACGACCGTATCTCCATATCTTACCATAACACTTCCATTGGCAAGTTCGGCAATTTTTCCATTTTCAACTGTCAACGTTCTTCCGGCTAATTCCATTGAATATGATTTAAACATTTTTTTCTCTCCTTTTCTTTTTTCTACACACCTAACTTCTACTGATAATTAGATGTAACCTCTATAATAGGTTATATCATTTATAACATATTATACAAGCTACTTTCTAATTTTATCAGTAGAAAAATAAAATCAAGAATGCAAACTAGGACGTTTGCTAAAAAGCAAAACGTCCTATCTGTCATTTTATTTTCTTAATCCTAATTTTTCAACAATGTCTCTATATCTTTGAACATCTTTTTTAGCTAAGTAGTTTAATAAGTTTCTTCTGCTTCCTACCATTTTTAAAAGACCTCTTCTTGAATGATTATCTTTTTTGTGGATTCTTAGATGTTCTGTTAGTTCATTAATTCTTTCTGATAAAAGAGCAATTTGAACTTCTGGTGAACCAGTATCTTTTTCTTCTCTTTTATAGGTATTAATGATTTCTTGTTTTCTTTCCTTTGTCATTTTATACACCTCCTATTTTTCTTGCCTTAAACTGAGCCTTAAGTGGTGTGTTTTTTCTTAAGCTAAGTATAAGGACAGAAGTATTTTACTATATTTTCAAAAAAAATGCAAGGTTTCCCTGAATTTTTTCTTATGTACTCATGAAGACTTATCAAATTAAAACTAAGTCTTTCCTTTCTAACTCTTTACTTTCAAATTAGTATTGGCTCTAATCCTTTATCTTTCTAATTAGAAAAGAGCATACAGATACCTATCGAAACAGTACTCTGTATGCTCTTTTTCCTTCTTCTACTCCCTTACAATTCTTGTTCTCCTCTATCTACTATTGTATGTGTCATATCTGCTATTCTTTTCCTATCTTTGTTTATTAGCCCTACACATGCCTTTCTTTGTTTTGACCTAAATGCTCTGGCTTGTTGTGATTTTGTTCTAATTGGTTTTTTTCTACTATAGTATATATCTTTGCCAATTTTCTTAATTCCTCGTATTTCTCTTTCCATTTTTAGTTCATGCTCTAACACTTTAATCGTATAAAAACCTCTTCGGTTAGCACCAAAAATATCAAGCAAAGAATTATTCGTAATCATGGCTATTTCATTTGGAGTGCAGTCTGTTACCTTTTCAATATAGCGGTATCCTTGAGGAAAAGGCTTCATTGCCAATCCTTTAATATATTTTTTATTCAATTGTACTAGTTTTTCTACCTTTTTATCTAGAAAAGGATTATTCGATAAAATGGTAATTTGAAACCCTGCTTCTTTTAATTCTCGTATTTTTTTACTTGCACTTTTCACAATTTTCCCATGATAAATTAAAGTACCATTTACATCAAAAGCAATACATTTAATTCCTTTTTTCTTTAGTTTTTCTATTTGTAAATCCTGTAATGTAAAAATATGCTCATTTGCATGAAAGATTTTCTTTTTCACTTCAATCACCTACTAAAAAATGTGTAACTAGTATATCATATTTTTCTCTCCCTTTCATCTAATTCACAAAAAGTTTTTATTTATTTTCGTTTCTTTTTT
>DBFJJM010000061.1:0-4428 GCA_048393175.1 Candidatus Merdicola sp. | reverse complement strand
ACTTAACACCAATAGAATTTAAGAAAAAATATGAAAAAGAAAACCACAAATCAAATTAGATTTATGGTTTTCTTTAAAGTCCTCTTTTTACTAACTCCACTAATTGGGGTATAGTTCAATGAAGTTGCTTAATTTAGATAATAAGATTTCTGCTAAGGATTTTAATGATTGGAATGAAAGTACTAGGATTAAAAAGTAAAAAACAAACCATACTTAACAAACCTCACATTTATTATTTCTTTGATAATTAATTTTATAGTCTGTTTTATAAGCTTCAAGTGTTTTTTGTAAAAGATGATAAACTTCTCTATCTTCAATAGAAATAATAGTAGACAATATTGCTAAAAAATCTTTTAATAACGAATTGGAAAAATATTTAAGGTCTTTACTCATTTTCTTATCACCGCCATCAAAATCAATTAATTCCATAATAATTTCTAAACTTAAAACCATACCAAGAAAACCTGCTATTAAACATTCATCAATCTCTTCAAATAAGTCTTTGTCTTGAAAAATTCCTTTAGCAGACTCTGTATCTAAATGAATAAACTCTGAAAGTTCACGATATAAAGTCTCATATAATTTTTTATAATTTTCTCCCGCTTTTTCTGCTAATTGTTTTTTTTGAATTTCATACTTATATCGTTTTCCTGTTTCTATTTCTTCAACAATACTTTTATTATCCACTTTTCGATGAGTCCCTAGTTCCACTCCCATAACAGATAAAATTTTCTCTTTAAATATATCTGGATTCTGTTTATATGCTCTCATTGATATTAGTATCTCATAAATAATTCTTACTTCTGCCATTGCAGTATCATAATACTCTCCATTAACTAATTCTTTCAATACTCTCAGCTGTAAACTTGCTTTATATGCACAAAACACCAAAAAATCTTTAATATTATGAATGATAAATTTTTTTCCTTCTTGTGAATTCGAACTATAAAAATTCACACATAAATTTAATACATAAATCATATTATCAAGTTCGTTTTTCATCATCATTTCTAAAATAAAACTAGTACCTTCAACAGCTTGTAAAATATTCCATTGTTGCCCTTTTATTTTACTCTTCATTAATTTTTTATACTCATATAAATATCGTTGAAACTCTTTTACTTCTCTTTCCGGAATTAAACCTTGGTTTTCTTCTGTTAGCATATATCCAGTTTTATTAGAGGCATATAACCATGCTTTATCAATAGTATTATTCCTTTTTAGTAATTTATAGCCTCTCTTGAAATCTTTTAATAATACACCTCCATGTACATAATCTGAATCCCCAGGAAGTCTTCCAAATAATTGTTTAAATCTTATTTTTTCCTCTTCTAATATTGGTTCTAATTCAGGATGCATTGGCACTGCTTTACTATAATGATTTTCATCTTTGCCTTTATAATATTTCAATCTTCTTTTTTTACAACAATTTTTATATTTCTTCCCACTACCACATGGACATTTTTTATTGTCCTCCCATTCTTTCGCTTCTGTTAATAAATCATCAAATAGTTTATCAAAATAAATTAACATGTTATGCACAAATTCTTCATCTCTTGATTCTAAATGTTCTATTTTGTCTTTTCCAAAATGTTCCGCTACTCTAATTTCCATTTTTTCTATAATGTAATGAGCAAAAGTATTTCCAAATAAACCAGTCAATTCCTTCGATTCATCATCAACCTCTGGCATATCCTTAACACTATCAAACAATTCTAAAAATCCGTCTGGAGCTTTTTGTGAAATTCCCACTAAGATTTCTTTTAATAAATAGCCAAATTGTTCAAATCCTATTTCTTCTACTGTTTTTGTATTTTCTTTAAATGGTTCGCAATAAAAGCTATGTATGGCAAAATTCTTATTTTTTACAGCACTATAATTTAGCATCTCCATACTACATCTTCTATATCTATTATCAAACATCATAATACTTAAATGAAACCCATGTTTTTTAAAAACGTCAAAATACTTACATTCTGTCATTAGAACATGAATGATATGTTCGAAATCCTCAATTTCTGCATGCCAATCATTTCTCTTTACTCTCCTAAATTGCCCAAAATAATTATTCAGATTGAATTTTAGAACTTTTAACATATCTTCACCATTATCTGCATCATTACTAATTTCTTCTACTAGTAATGCTAAAGGTGCGATATTTTCTGAAAAAAATGATAATCCTTCCATAATGGTGCATTTTTCTTTTAATTTTTTTTCGGTTTCTTTGGCTTTTTCTACTACCTGTTTTAATAAGAGTTCTTGTTGTATCTTATCCGCCTCTTCAATTTTTTGTATCACTACTTCTAAGTGCTTTTTTATTTCTTCGACTTCTGTTAATTGAAACAATTCATCAATTTCTTTCATATACAATAGACTCCTTTTCTTTATTTATAAGTACTACATCTACTATAACATAATTTTTACACTTTTTACAAAAAAATCCAAAATAGTTTACTAGAAATTTACTATAATCGAAAAACTACCTATACCAGGTACAATAATATTCAAGTCTAATTACTATTGTTTTATTCATTGGCAATTCTATAGTAACTAATCCATACTTCCCTATCAATTTTATCCAGACAAAAATCCTCCCTATATTTATTATTTTTAATAAATATAGAGAGGAAATACTTTCTCATATTTTTGCCTTTTTCATAACCAATAAATCTTTCAGTTTATTGCATTATGAAAAAGTATTCATCGCAATGCACAGAAATTGTTTGTTATTCCATTTTGCCTTTTATAGTGTTTACTGGAATGGGTGCTGATTTTTGTTTTCTATATAATCTTACTCTTTTAATTGTCACACAATTTTCTATGCACTCTTTAATTCAAGTCTTAATTTATCTGCTGTCATCGCTATAAATTTCAAAGCACTAGTACTGTAAGGATGTATGGTTTTAGTGTGAACTCAAATAGCTAAATCGATTTTCCCTCAATCTCTATTAGTTTATTGCTCTGTTGGTTGCTTTTTATTAGATTATTTGTTGTCATTTTACTATGTGGATGCGGAAATGTCAAATACTATAAGCATTCTTTTAAAAATGAAAATTGCATAAAGTACAAAATGCTTACAACAAAGGAGTGGAGATTATGAAAAAATTAAAGATACCTGAAAACCATATTGGAGTAAGTAAGACTTTAAGATTACCTGAAAATATTGTCGATGAAAGACAAAAAATAGATGATAAGAAAAACTTATCTTTTAATAAAGTAGTGATTGAATTTTTAAAATTTGGATTAGAAAACTTTGAAGATGATAATACTAAAGAAGAATAATTTTTATTTTTGTTACTATTTGTGTTGAATTTGTATATAAAATGTGATACAATACATATAATAGTAATAGGAGGTGAAGATAATGACTAAAACAAATACTTTGCATATTAGAGTAAAACCAGAGGTAAAAGAAAAAGCAGAAGAAACCTTAAACGATTTAGGATTATCTATTACAGAAGCTGTTAATGTATTTTTAAATCAAGTCATTTTACAAGAAGGTATTCCTTTTAAAATAGAAAAACCAAAGTATAATAAAGAAACTTTACAAGCAATGGAAGATGTTAAAAACAATAAGAACGTAAGTAAAACTTTTGATACTGTAGAAGAAATGTTTGAGGAGTTGGATAAATAGTGCTAAAAGTAAGATATTCTAATCAATTTAAAAAGGACTATAAATTAATACAAAAAAGAGGATATAAAGTTGATTTACTAAAGCAAGTGGTACAATTACTTGCTGAAGAAAAGCCTCTTCCTGAAAAGTGTAAAGAACATTATCTTACTGGTAACTATAAACGGATTTAAAGAATGTCACATACAACCAGATTGGCTTTTAATTTATAGAGTAGAAAATGATGAGATAACTTTAACAGTTTCGAGAACTGGTACTCATTCAGATTTATTTTAATAAAAGCTCGGAAGCGGAAAAATTAATCTCCGCTTCTTTTCTAATTAATTAATAATAGTAACTATAATATCTTGGTCTAAATACAGTTTTATTACATTCTTATCATTACTTGCTTTTATTCTATACACTAAATTTAAGTTAATGTTCAAATAGTTCTTGCTACTTTTATCTGTTAATCTCAAAATATCATATTGAATACTGTAATTCAATTTATGAATTGTATTGATGCTTTCAATAGTCCCTTCTAATCCAATATAGACACCATTATTCTTAAAACTCTTGATAATCTCTATCAATTCTTTATTTTCTATATTATTCATTATTTACTCCCCCTTACGCCTTTAATCTCATTAAAGGAGAAAATTTCTGATAACTTTTTCTAATATCTTCATCAAGATATTATTGATGAAATACAAAAAATAGCCGATAAGAAAAACTTATCTTTTAATAAAGTAGTAATTGAATTTTTAAAATTTGGATTAGAAAATTTTGAAGATGATAACAATTCTGAAGAATAAAAA
>DBFJJM010000060.1:0-42818 GCA_048393175.1 Candidatus Merdicola sp. | reverse complement strand
GTCTGTACAAAAAAAGGATTTTAATATATAATGTAGAAAATTATAAAAGAGTGATGAATTTTAGATACTTAGGAGAGATTAGTTACTTATGAGAAAAAAAATAAATAAAAGCAAATTTTTAACAACAATCTTATTTTTAATTCTTGTCGTTTATGTCATTAGTATTTTTATAACACAACAGAAAACTTTAAATTCTTATAAAAATGAACAAAAATATATTTCCGAACAAATTAGTGAGCAGGGCGAATATAAACAAAGTCTAATTGCAATGAAAGACAATGTTAATTCACCTGAATACATAGAAGAAATTGCAAGGGAAAAATTAGAAATGTATTTGCCAAATGAACGAGTTTATATTGACATTGGTGAATAAAAAAATACTCCTCCCTTTCAAGGGAGGCTATTTCTTTATCTATTTATTTCAAATTTTTGAATTCATTTTATTTGATGTCTATCAAGTATTCTTATATAAATACCAAACAATTACTAAAGTTATATATTAAATATTTAAAACAAGAGGGGGAAAAGTCAATGGACTTAGAACAATTTACATTATCCGAATTACGACAATTAGCAAAAAACAAAGGAATTAAAGGCTTTACAAAATACAAAAAAGATGAGTTAATCATTCTATTAAATGATGGAGAAATAGAAGAAAAACAAGAAATAGAAGAAAAAATAGATTCTCCGATACAATTAAATGAAAATTCAAATTATCAATTAACCAATGACGATGATAAAATAGTAGAAGGAATTTTAGAAGTTTTACCAGATGGCTATGGATTTCTAAGAGGTGAAAATTATTTATCTACGCCAAAAGATGTCTACATTTCTCCTGTTCAAATTAGAAGGTTTCATTTAGATACAGGAGATAAAATTAAAGGAATTTCCCGAATGGCAAAAGAAGGTGAAAAGTTTCCTTCCCTTATTTTTGTTGGAGAAGTAAATGGTCAGCATCCGGAAAATGCCTATAAAAGGAAAAGATTTGATGACCTTATACCAATTTATCCAAATGAAAGAATTCATTTAGAAACAGATTCGAAAGAATATGCGATGCGTATTATAGATTTGATTAGTCCAATAGGAAAAGGGCAGAGGGGAATGATTGTTGCTCCTCCAAAAGTAGGAAAAACAACACTTATTAAAAAATTTGCCAATAGTATTGCAAAAAATAACCCAGAAGTAGAATTAATCGTCCTATTAATTGATGAAAGACCCGAAGAAGTAACAGATATGAGACGTTCTATTGATGGAGATGTAATTTATTCTACTTTTGATGAATTACCAGAACATCATGTAAAGGTGGCAGAAATGGTACTAGAAAGGTCAAAAAGACTAGTAGAACAAGGAAAAGATGTTATTATTTTATTAGATAGTATTACTAGACTTGCAAGAGCATATAATTTAGTTATTCCTTCTTCAGGTCGAACCTTATCTGGAGGATTAGACCCTAGTGCTTTACATAAACCAAAAAAATTCTTTGGTGCTGCTAGAAATATAGAAAATGGTGGAAGTTTAACTATTTTGGCATCTGCTTTGATAGAAACAGGAAGTAGAATGGATGATGTTATTTTTGAAGAATTTAAAGGTACGGGAAATATGGAAGTACATTTAGATAGAAAATTATCTGAAAAGCGAATCTTCCCAGCAATTGATATTAATAAATCAGGAACAAGAAGAGAAGATTTATTATTATCATCCAGAGAACAAGAAACAGTATTTGCTTTAAGAAAAGCTTTGAATAATCTTCCTGTAGCAGATGTAACAGAGCAATTAATTAATCAGATGTTGTCTACAAAAACAAATGAAGAATTTATGGATAAAATGGATAATTATTTGAGAAACTTTAAATAAATAAATAGAACGACTAAATAAACTAGTCGTTCTATTTTAATTAAGGGTAGAGGAAATCTACTCAAAATTATATCAGTACGAAACATTGCACAAAATCAAAGTTTTGTGCAAAAAAGAATAGGGGTAAAATATAAAACCATGCAAAATGGTTCCCCTTTCAAAATCTCGCTATTCCTTTAACAAAGCCTATTTCAGTTTATTGTTTTAACAACAAACTATATTACTTTCTTATAAAAAGCTCTTAAAATCGATTCTGGAGCGTCGTTTTTTAGCTATTTTTCAGTATTTTTAATAAATGCATAAAAATCAGCATTTAATTTAAAACATATAAATTGTTAGATAAAATATTAAAATGTTTTAAAATTGATTTTGGTTTAAGTCTTTTTGTGCTCTTAGTGTCTATAATATGAAATTATATTATTGTTAGTAATCTAAATTTATATAATTATTATACAATGATTTTATAAGTTTATAATATAAAAATTTATTTACGAACATTTTAGACAAATGTTCGTATAATTACAATTTTTAAAATTTAACATTTTTATATATTATAATTTTTAGAATCTTATTCTGTATAAATTTTATATAGAATTTTTTTGCAGAATTAGTAGGTTCATATTTTAAATTTATTATTTTTATTATAATATCTATTTTTAAAACTGCCCCTCTCTCCTATTCTGCTTGATATAGTTTTTTTATATTATATATTTATCTCCTATAGATCTTTTAAGTATTGTTATTGCAGCATCATGATATATTTCTCCACCACTGCTCATGCAATAGTCCTGCAATATATATGTTTTTATGTTATTTTCAAATAAATCAAAGGCTGTTTTTAAAACACATCCATCTGTATCAAAGCCACATAAATATACTTCATTTATATCACTTTTTAATAAATACTTCATTAATTTATCGTTTACTGCTGAATATGTCTCTTTTTCTAATATCATTGTTTCTGTATCAATAGCTAATTTACAATCATTATCATTCAAGCACTTTCGATAATTAAGTAAATTATAAAATGGTGTTTGCTCACTATTTTTGAATTTAGTGCATATTATATCATCATAATTACAATTTTTTATTAAATTGTTTATTTTTTCTATATATTTCTCAGTATATTTATTAATAAAAGCTTTTTGACAATCTATTATTAATAATAAATTTTTCATTTCTATTTTCTCCTATTTTATAGTTTTTCAACTTTTTATTTTAATTCTTCTCCGAGCATATTTATATATTATCTAGCAAGCCAATTTGCAATATCATATATTTGTATTCCTTCATATTGATAATCTTCATGTCTTGTTCTGGCTATTATTATCTTAGGATATGCATCTTTAATTTGTAGTAATGAACTAGCTTCCCTTTTTAGAGTCTCTTCATAATCTATATTATCTGAAACTTGAATATAAATTTTTTCACTTTGTTTCATTGCTACAAAGTCAACTTCTTTATTGTATAATGTTCCAACATAAATTTCATAGCCTCGTCTTAACAATTCTATAGCTACTATGTTTTCATAAACTCTACCATAATTAACATTTCTTATTCCAAGTTTAGCATGCTTAAATGTTTGATCAACTAAATAATATTTGTCTATAGAAGATAAATATTTCTTACCTTGAATATCGTACCTTCTTACTCTGTAAAAAGCAAAGGCATCACATAAATAATTTATATAACTTGCTATTGTTTTATCATTTGTATTTATATTGTTTTCAATTAATTTATTTGCTATATTTCTATAGGAAGTTAAATTTGAAATATTATCCATCAAAAATTCAGTTAAACTATCCATTAATCCTATATTTTGTATATTATATTTTTGCTGAATATCTCTAACTATTAATGCTTTATAAACATCATTTATATAGTTATATTTTTGTTTGTTATCATTATATATATAAGAACCAGACATTCCTCCTTCGAAAATATAACTATCAAAAGCTTCTTGAATATTTTCTTTTTTAAAATATTTTATATATTCTTTAAACGAAAATGGAAAAATTTCTATTTCATAAGTTCTACCTGTAAAAAGTGTAGCCAAATCACTACTTAATAAAAAAGCATTAGAACCAGTTACATATATGTCATATTTCTCTTCAGCATGTAAGCTATTTATTGTTCTCTCAAATTCTTTACACATCTGAACTTCATCTATTAATACAAAATTATTTTTACCACTAATAAAATGCTTTTCTATATAATTATTCAAACTTATATAATTTCTCAAATAATCAAATTTTATTAAGTTAAAATTAATATTTATTATATTTGCATCTTTCATATTATTTTCGATATAATTTTTAAACATATTTAATAATTTTGATTTTCCACTACGCCTAACTCCAGTTATAACTTTTATATCAGGAGTTCCTATAACATCAATCAATTCCTTTAAATAATCTCTTTCTATTATTTTCATAACTAATGTTCACCTCAAATATATTTTAACATACATTTCGCAAAAAGTAAATATTCTAATTTTTGCGAAATGTCATTTATAATATTTTATACATTAATAAAATTATTATTCGTATTTTGTTTTTCATGTGTCACTTTTTTAGCTTTTTTCAATATTTTCAAGAGTTTCAGTAATTATCAGTTTAATCTAAATTTTAGCTTTATAATTTATAAAAATAATAAATTATCATACTTTTATAAATTTTAGCATTTATGAAAAAAGCAGACAAATACTTGTCTTTTCAATAATTTCAAAGTAAGGAAATATCCTTTTTCTTAATTTTATCATATTTTATTATTTTAAAGATAAGAAATGATATTATTGCTATTTCAAAAATACATTCTCCTATTAATAAAAACATATATTTTGATAAATCTGGTTCTCTACCATTGAAATAATGAAATATCTGGCTCCCTTCGTGTGCATCTTCAAAAAAATTATGAGTTTCATTGTTTGTATCATATAATATTAAATAGTAGCCATCTGGTATTCCTACATAAAATGTAACTTTATTAAAATCATAATCTATATTAAAATGTTCTTTTATATCTGCAATAATATGATTATCCATTTCATCACACAACATTGTTATTTTCTGATCAAACACCAAACGGAAATATGTCATCCAATCTATTATAACAGAAATTATTAATATTACTATTACTGAAAAAATCAATAATCCTTTTTTCATATACATTTTCTCCTTCTAAATTACTAATTTTGCTACTAGATAATCTCACATATTCCAGACTATATAAAATTACTAGAAAGCAAATGATTTTCAATCTATCATCTGCTCTATTTACTGTAGTTTAGTTTGTATTACAGATATTATTTTTTTAATATTGTTTTTATATCATTTGTAAATTCTTTTCTTCTTATATAAGTTGCAAGTATAACAAATAAAGAATATATTAAGTTTCCTATAAACGGCTGTGTGTTAAATTGCACTGCTAAATCAGCACTAACACAGAAAAATATTATTGCTAATACGAATATTATCCAATTTGAAGTTTTTATTCTTTTGCTATATAAATAACCCAATGGTATATATATAACACCTACTAGTAATTTTACTATATAGTCTGGAATATTAGGTAAATCAAATACAATATTTAATTGACTACCATTAAATATCAATGATAATAATGTAATAATTCCTCCAAATATATAAAATCCTCCAATAAATGTTATTACTTTTGATTCTTTCATAAATTTTTTCTCCTCCACAACTTCGATTATATCAGAAAGGACAAGTAATTCTAATTACTTACTATTCTATTTTTTTATCATAAATTTATGATTGCTACAATAACAATCATTTTGTGGTTATTACAATATAGCCTTTAGGCTCATTGCATTATTTTTCATTTTATTATTGAAAATTTTATACTAAATCTTTTGCGTATAGTTTAATTGGAATTAATGTTCCTTTTATTTTACTTTTTTATAAATTTTTTCACAAGATTTACAAGTGATTTTCATTTCATAATTAGTTACTTTTCTGTCTAATATAGTAATTAAAGGTTCATTATCTTTTGGACAACATAATCTGTTTTTTATACTAACTAATTCATTATTACAATTTTCACCTATCTTACTGTCTTCAAAATCTAATAATACACTACCTTGACTTCCACAATTACATTTGTATTTTAATTCTAATTTATCGTAAGTAGAATAACATAAGTACCCTATATTCTCATTACACTTATTACAGTACATCCAACCACCATAATTAGTTGCTAATCTTGTATTTATTAATTCTTTAGTTTTTAATGTTCTTGCCATAAACTATCTCCTTTCAAAAGGATAATTACTAATAATTCTCCTTTAACATTCATCCCAAAATTTATCTTGTAAGGATATTATATCATTATAATTTACTATTTCCTATAATATCGGGGAATCTTTATCAATAAAAACAAAGTATTGTAACCGCGAGAAAATATAACACGATTTAAGATTAGTATTTAATTTACTTCATATAATATAGTAAAGATATTAAAAAATATTTTTTCTCTTGTTTCATATATATTTTGGAGGTTTGAAATGAAGATTCAAAAAACAGAAACCAGCTTTAAAAACCAATTCTTTTGGAAGCAATATGATACTCAAGAATTGATTTCACTTGATATTCAATTAGAAAATAAACTTATTGTTGTTTATCCTGACATGAAGAATCAGACGATTCTTGGGTTTGGAGGTGCTTTTACAGAAGCTTCTGGATATGCTATTTCTAAGCTTCCTAAAAAACAATATGATAATGCAATAAAAGAGTATTTTTCACCAGAAGGACTAAATTATTCTTTTTGCAGAACACCTATTAATAGCTGCGATTTTTCACTCGATTCTTATGCTTATTTACAAAAACCAGATTTATCTACTTTTTCAATTGAAAGAGATAAAAAATATTTAATTCCTATGATTCAAGCAGCTCAAAACAGACAGCCGAAATTACAGTTATTAGCTTCTCCTTGGAGTCCTCCCTTTTTTATGAAAACAAATCAAAAAATGATTGAAGGAGGAAAATTATTAGATGAATTTAAACAATTATGGGCTAATTATTTAGTAAGATATGTTAGAGAATATGAATCCTTAGGCATTTCTATTCAATATATGACTGTTCAAAATGAACCAAAAGCAGTTCAAACTTGGGAATCTTGCCTTTATAGTCCGCAAGAAGAAGCTGATTTAGTAAGAAACTACCTCTACCCCACCTTTCAGAATGCTCATAAACAAGTTCAATTTTTAATTTGGGACCATAACAAAGAAAGAGTTTTTTATCGCTCAAAATCTATTTTAGATGATTCTAAAACAAGAAAAATAGTAAGTGGTATTGCTTTTCATTGGTACTCAGGAGACCATTTTGAAAATCTTAAATTAGTAAACCAAAATTATCCTGAAAAGTTACTAGTTGCAACCGAAGGATGTACTGGCTATTCTCAATTTCGAACAGAAGATGAAATTATGAATGCTGAAATTTATGCACATGATTATTTAGGAAATTTAAATTCTAGGGTTAATGGTCAAATTGATTGGAATCTTTTTTTAGATTATCAAGGAGGACCAAATCATAAACAAAATTACTGTAATAGTCCTATTATGATAAATAAAGATAATTCAAATTATATTAAAAATCTTTCTTATTATTATATAGGTCATTTTAGTAAATTTATTAAACCAGGAGCAAAATGTATTGCTCATAGCAAATATACAGATAAAATTGAAGTAACGAGCTTTCAAAATCCAGATAATTGTATTATAATAGTAGTATTAAATAGAACAAATCAAATGCAAGATTATTATATTGCAATAGAAGAACAAATATGTCATGATGAAATAAAACCACATTCTATTATAACATATGAAATAAAATAAAGGGTGATAAAAAATGATTGAGCGTAACCAAAATCCAGAGTTTTTAAACGAATTTTTAGATTATACTATTACTATTTTGAACAAATCTCCTAATACGATAAAAGAATATAACTATGATTTAGCTACTTTCCTAAAGTTTGTTAAACTACACTTTAATCTAGCAAGCACTGATAATTTAAAAGAAATTACTATACACGATATGACGTTAGAAACTTTAAAACAAGTAGAACTTTCTGATATTCATGCTTTTTTAGCCTATCTTACTACTCATTTTCATAGTAAAGCTGCTACCCGTGCTAGAAAAGTAAGTAGTATCCGTATTTTCTTTCATTATTTAACACAAGAAACCAATCTTCTTGAAAAAAATCCTGCTCAGAATTTAAAAACACCTAAATTAGAGAAAAGAATGCCCAAATATCTTTCTTTAGAAGATAGTAAAAAACTCTTAACAGTAGCTAGTGAAGAAGACCGTAACAAAGAAAGAGATTATGCCATTCTTACTATTTTTTTGAATTGTGGAATTCGTTTATCAGAATTAGTAGGGATTAATATAAAAGATATTGATTTTAATGAAGAAAAAATGAATGTGATTGGGAAAGGCAATAAAGAAAGAGTTATCTATTTAAATAGAGCTTGTATCAAAGCAATAAAAGATTATTTACTAGTTAGACCCAAACAAGAAATTAAATTAGAATCGAAAGATGCACTCTTCTTAAGTGAAAGACGTGAAAGAATCAGTAAAAGAACCGTTCAATATATTGTAGAAAGAGAATTAAGAAAAGCTGGTTTTGATACCAAAAAATATTCTGTTCATAAATTAAGGCATACTGCTGCTACTTTAATGTACCAATATGGAAAAGTAGATATTCGAGCCTTGCAAGAATTACTAGGACATGAAAGCATTTCTACTACTGAAATTTATACTCATGTAGCAAATGAACAAGTAAGAAATGCGGTAGAAGATAATCCATTAGCTAATATATAAAATAGTTCATCAAAAATATAACCAGAAGAAATACTTCTAGTTATATTTTTTTATATTTTAGGAATAAAGAGTTCTTGATTTACTTTTAGATTAGTATTAGTAAGATGATTAATCTTTTTTAAATGATTTATAATATAGCGAACATCTTCTTTTTGATAATAAGAATTTGTTTCTTTTTGTTGTTTTGCAATTTGCCACATACTTTCTCCCTTCCCTACATAATATTTCATATACTCTGTATTTTGATGAGAAAAAGAAATATTGCAAATATAAAGTAAGAATAATACTATTAAAAATGTTAAAATAGACACACTTCTGACAAATTTTTTTGGATTTTTGATTTTCATTTAATTACCTCCTTAATACGCACATGTGTTTGCTTTCTGAATTGATTATATACGAACATAGGTTCTTAGTCAAGAGTTTTTTAAAAAATTTCCTTTTTTCTATTAACAAAGAAAATTTAGTATGATATAGTTACTTTAGAAAAAGGAGGTATTATTTTCATGGAAAATTATCTAAAAAAATATGGAACACATTCTTTAATCATTTCTGTATTATTAGTTATTCTATCTATTTTTCTTATTTTCAAACCATTTGAATCTTTAAACATTGTTTTTATTCTAATTGGATGCGTTCTTGCAATTAACGGATTAGTTCATGCTATTTCATATTTTTCTGGTCCAAAAGAAATCCAGTTATTTAGTTTTGAACTTATTCAAGGTGTAGCAGGTATTATTTTAGGATTTCTATTTATCCTACATCCAGAATGGTTAAGCTCTTTTCTACCTTTTGTTATAGGAGCATGGATTATTGTGGAGAGCATTATTCGTTTTCAAATATCTGTTAATATGAGAGGAATTCCAAATAGTCGTTGGATGATTATGATGATTTTAGCTATTCTAACTGTTATTTTAGGAATGTTCATTATGATTTATCCTGCTGCCTCTTCTGCTATATTAGTTACACTTTGTGGTATTATGCTGTTAGTGACCGAAATCATTCATATTGTAGAAGAAGTATACTTAATGATAAGAATGAAATAAACAAAAGAAAAGATTCATCCCAAAGAACAGGATGATCTTTTTTTTATTTGCTCTAAAATTAATTTATATCAAGATAGGCTGAATTTGTGTTTTTTCTAATGCTGCTTCTAAAGTTGGAATAATATAGTCTGGGTCAAATACTAAGGAACGTGGCTTTGTAATGGGATTGTCTTGTCGAAATGGAACAAAAAAATAATTCTTACGGTTTAGTAAAATACCAATATTAATAGCAGAAGAAGATAATCCATCATTTGTTGAGATTCCAATAACAAGGGGATTTTCATTTCTCAAATGAGATTTACATGCCATTAAAGCAGATGTATCTGTAATAGCATTTGCTAGCTTTCCTAAGGTATTTCCAGAACAAGGAGCAACTACCATAACATCTGTCATTTTCTTTGGTCCAATAGGTTCTGCTCCTTCAATTGTATGAATTATTTTATGTTTCGTCATCTCTTCTATTTGGTCAATCCATTCTTTTGCCTCACCAAATCTCGTATTAACTTGATAAGCATTAAAAGACATAATGGGAAGAATTTCCCCTCCTTTATCAATAATCGCTTGCATTTGTGGAAGCGTTTTTTTAAATGTACAAAAAGAACCAGTTAGTACGAAACCTATTTTTTTTCCTTCAATTGTCATTTGCTTCCCTCCTTTCTTAACATACTTTCTATATTCTATGAAATTATGTTAAGCATGGAGAGTCTTTTTGAAAAAGTTACAAAAAAGAAGAGTAACAAAAATGAACTGAACCCAAAAGCCAGATACTTTTTGATTAAGTTTATATTAGGCTACTAATGCTGTAGATAAAGTAATTCTGATTTTAATAATCCAAAGAAACCTTCCTCATAATATATACGTTTCCCTTTACCAACAATGACATCTCCAAATAAATTCTTAATGTGAATAACTTTTAATTTAAATTCACTTAAATATTTAGACATAAAAATACACCTCCCAATGTTAAAATTTTTTTGTTTAACATTGGGGGTGTACTTCAAACAGAAGACTTTTTTATTTTAAAACTACAATTAAGCAGTTACTATTTTTTTAGTATCTCTTGCTATTACTAGTTCTTCATTTGTTGGAATGATAAAGGTTTTTACCAAGGAATCCGGTGTAGAAATTTCTATTTGTCCTCCTACTTCGTTTTTTTCCTCATCTATTTTAACTCCCATAAAGGATAATTTTTCACAAATTCCTTTTCGAATTGGTATTTGATTTTCTCCAATTCCTCCAGTGAAAACAATCGCATCAATTCCTTCCATACTTACTGCATATTTGGCAATATATTGAGCAACTTGAGTATTAAATAAGTGAATTGCAATCATTGACTTTTCTTCTTCTCTTTCTCTAGAAGCAACTTCAATTTCTCTAAAATCAGGAACTAATCCAGAAATACCAACTAAACCAGATTGCTTATTTAAAATGCTATTCATTTGGTTAGGAGTTAAATTCTCCTTTTCCATAATATAAGTAACGATAGAAGGGTCTAAATCCCCAGACCTTGTTACCATTGGAATTCCCCCAAGAGGAGTAAGTCCCATGCTAGTATCTATTGATTTTCCATATTGTACAGCACAAATGCTAGCACCTTGACCTAAATGGCAAGTAACTATTTTCAATTCTTCTATTGGCTTTCTCATCATTTCTGATGCTACTTTTGATACATACTGATGAGATGTACCATGTGCTCCATATTTACGTACTTTATATTTTTCATAATATTGATAAGGTATAGGATAAATATAATTGTCTTTTGGCATAGTTTGATGAAAAGCAGTATCAAAAGTAGCAACCATTTTCACTTCTGGCATCAAATCTTTACAAGCTAATATTCCTAATACGGCAGCAGGATTATGCAAAGGAGCAAGTTCAGAACATTCTTTTATTTGCTCTATTACTTTATCATCTATTAAGGCAGATTCTTTAAAAATTTCTGCACCTTGTACAATTCGATGTCCTATAGCATTAATTTCTTTTAAAGAACCAATTACACCATAGTCTTTATGTAATAATTGGTCAATTATTAATTTTAAAGCCTCTTCATGGTCTTTTACATATTCTTTAATAACATATTTTTCTCCCTTTACTTTATGAGTACAAAAAGATTCTTCTTCTCCTATTCTCTCGCAATTTCCTTTTGCTAATACGGTTTCTTTTTCCATATCAATTAATTGATATTTTAAAGAAGAACTTCCACAATTTAACACTAAAATTTTCATTTTTTCTTTTCATCCTTTCTTTCTTGTGCTTGAACAGCAGTAATTGCTACTACACCGACAATATCCTCGCTACTACATCCTCTTGATAAATCATTTACTGGTTTAGCCAGTCCTTGACAAAGTGGTCCATAAGCTTGTGCATTTGCTAATCTTTGTGTTAATTTATACCCAATATTACCAGAGTTTAAATCTGGAAAGATTAAAATATTAGCTTCTCCTGCAACTTTGCTTCCTGGTGCTTTTGATTTTGCAATTTCTGGTACAATAGCAGCATCTAATTGTAATTCTCCGTCTACTGCTAAGTCTGGTGCTTTCTCTTTGACTAAATTGGTTGCATCAATTACTTTTTTCGTTAACTCTGAATGAGCACTTCCATAAGTAGAATAAGAAAGCATTGCTACTTTTGGTGTATTCCCCACTAGTTGCTTATAACTTTTGCTAGAAGAAATAGCAATTTCTGATAAAGCTTGACTATCTGGGTTTTCATTTAATCCACAATCTGCATAAATAAAGACACCATTATTACCATATTCTGTTTTGGGTGTAACCATTACAAAAAATCCTGATACTAATTTGGTCCCTTGTGCAGCTTTTAAAATTTGAAGGGCAGGTCTTAATGTATCAGAAGTAGAATGACAAGCACCAGATACGAGTCCATCTGCATCTTCTAATTTTACCATCATAGTAGCATAATAGGTATAGTCTTGAGTAAGGATTTGTCTTGCCTTCTCCTTTGTCATTCCTTTTGCTTTTCTCAATTCATAAAAGGTTTCAATATATAAATCAGTCTTTTCAAAGGTAAGAGGGTCAATGACTCTTGCTTGTTCAATTTGCAAATGATGTTTGACTGCTTCTTGCCTTATTTTTTCTTGTTGTCCTATTAAAATAATATGAGCAAAGTCCTCTTTTAGAATACGGTCTGTTGCTTCTAAGATACGAATATCTTCTGTTTCTGGTAGCACAATCGTTTTCTTACTAGACTTTGCTCTTTGTTTCATTTGTTCAATAAACTGCATTTTTCTTCCTCCTTTAACTAGTACATAAGTATTATATCTACAAATACGAAAAAGTACAAGAGGAAATTTTGAAAAATTACATTCGATAATCAATACTATTAAACTGACCAGGAGCTGTGGCAGAAATCGTAACAAATTTAATCGAATAAATATCACAATATAGTAAATTAGCATCTTGGATAGATTGAAGTACAATATAGCTGGCTCCAACTTCTAATAAAATACCGGTTCTATCTTCTAAATAAGTAGTACCTATTAAAAATTCTACCCTTACTAGTCTACCGATATATTGTTTTAAAAAAGCTGGTGTATAAAGGGTATTGGTTACTACTTCTGGTTCATTAGAAACAATTCTATTTTCTTCTTTCATCTCTTTCCTCCTCCTTTAAGTTTGTTCATAAAGAGGTGTTGGACGATAAAAACAATGTTGGTTTACTCTTGTATGAAAGGAACCAGAACCATTATAGGGAAACGTAGAAGTACAGGTAGGCTGATAAGGATTCATAAACCAAAGGCAATCCCCCACCTCATTTAGACGATTTCCTGCTAAGGCCCAATCTGCAATTTGAAAATGTAGGTCTGTTGGATTCATATTGTATACATTTTGACTGTTATATTCATTACGTATTGTTTCTCTCGTACAATCAAATTGTCCTTGTTGAAAAATAATATTTCTAATACTTCCACCTTGCGAGATTCTAGCATATTCTCCTACTGGTGTATTGGCTCTATTTAATACTACTGTGGCTACTGCTTTCATTCCATTTTCTCCTTCTCCTCCTGCTTCGCATTGTATAATTCTTGCTAATAATTCTCTTTCTGAATATCCCAAAAAACTCACCTCTTAAAATATTATATGAAAAAAATAGAAAAAAGTTAGTTTTAAAATAAGAACAAATGTTTGACATAGCCTATTTTTTGTGCTAAAATAAGAACAGATATTCGGAGGAGATTATGGAATTATTAGAAAAATTAACAATTTTAGCAGATTCTGCTAAATATGATGCTTCTTGTAGCTCAAGTGGTAGTACAAGGAAAAATACACCTGGTGGAATAGGAAATGGAGAAAAAGCAGGTATTTGTCATAGTTGGGGTGCTGATGGTAGATGTATTTCTTTATTAAAAATTCTTATGAGTAATTGTTGTATTTATGATTGTAAATACTGTATTAATCGCAAAACAAATGAAGTAAAACGTGCTACGTTTACTCCTCACGAGATAGCAGACCTTACCATTCAATTTTATAAACGAAATTACATTGAAGGATTATTTTTAAGTTCGGCAGTTATTAAATCACCAGATGATACAATGGAAAGAATTTACCAAACGGTTTCTCTTTTGCGAAAAGAATATCGATTTAATGGATATATTCATACTAAAACGATTCCTGGAGCAAGTCAAGAATTAATCGATAAAGTAGGTGAGCTAGTCGACCGTATGAGTATTAATATAGAACTTCCTTCTAATGATAGTCTAAAATTGCTTGCACCAGAAAAAGAAAAGACCAATATCTTACAACCAATGAAATACATTTCTACTAATATTGAAATTAGTAGGAAGGAAAAATCAAAATACAAAAAACAATTTGTTCCAGCAGGTCAAACTACTCAGCTAATTGTAGGAGCTACACCAGAGACCGATTTAAAAATCCTAACATTATCAGAAAATCTTTATCAAAAAATTCACTTAAAACGCGTTTATTATTCTGCTTATGTGCCAATTAATCAAGATAAAAACCTGCCTGCTTTGAAATCACCTCCCCTTCTTCGTGAAAATCGTTTATACCAAGCAGATTGGTTATTACGTTTCTATGGCTTTCAAGCTCATGAGCTATTAAGTGAAAACCATCCTAACTTTAATGAATTTTTAGACCCAAAATGTGACTGGGCACTTCGTCATATAGAGCAATTTCCTGTAGAAATTAATCAAGCAGATTATTTTACTTTACTAAGAGTACCTGGTATTGGAGTACTCTCTGCTAAAAAAATCATTTCTGCTAGACGCAGTTTTAATCTTAGTTTTGAAGAGTTAAAAAAGTTTGGTGTAGTATTAAAAAGGGCTCGTTATTTTATTACTTGTAAAGGAAAATATTTAGACCCTATACGTTTTTTTAATTCCGATTTTATTAGTACTAATTTACTCTATCAGGAAAAAACGCAAAGGAAACTACCAAATCGTTTTGAGCAACTTTCATTATTTCAAGAAGCAATGCCAAGCAAGGAGGATAAAATAAAATGTCTGACTGGAAATTTGTAAATAAAACTTTACTATATGACCGGAACATGGGAAGGCTTTTTAACCGTTGTATTTGACCTGTATCCTTCTAAAACAATTCCTTGCTGTATTACTTTACAGGCAGAATATTTACCGAATTTTATCGACCAAGTCGAAAAAATAGCGACCGATTCAGAAAAGGCAAATAGAGTTTTCATTGGTATCGAAAAAAAGATTTCGCATGAGGCATTATATAGTGCCTATTATACTTTTCTTTCTAACGAAAAACAAAAAGAAATTTTACTTTTACAATATTTGTATCAAGGATTTGAAATAGGACCACAATGGAATCATATGCTAGGAATAGATTGTGTAAGAAAAGTAAATGAAATCCGAAAAAAAGTTTTTGGTGAATGTCATAGATTAAAAGGACTCGTTCGTTTTGAACAAATAGGTCCTAATCTTTATTATAGCTCTATTCACCCTGACCATAGAATTATTGAACCATTAGGTCAGCACTTTATACAAAGATTATCTATTCAAAATTTTATCCTACATGACCAGAATAGAAAATTAGCATTTTTATATAATACAAAAGAATATCAGATAATAGAAAATATTACTTTAAAAGAATTAACTAGAACACAGGAAGAAAAAGAATATCAAAAGTTGTGGCAAGCTTTTTTTAAAACAATTGCCATTCCAGAAAGAAAAAACCCGAGATTGCAACTAGGATATATGCCAAGAAGATATTGGCAAGATTTAATTGAAAAACCAGAATCTTAAAATGGATTCTGGTTTATTTTAATTTCGCAATTACTGCTTTAATTTTAATTCCTTCAGAAGAAAACATTTTTTCATGTTCTGTTTCAATGTTTTCCCAAAAATCTTCTCCGATGTAAATCATAAGTCTTTTTTACAATTTCAAAACCTGCTTGTTTAAAGTAAAGCAAACTAGATTCAAAAAGAGAATCATCATCTGTTTTAAAATAAATTTCTCCCTCTGGAACTAAAAATTGTTTGTATTTTAATAACTGTCTTGTATGTGTTAATCTTTTTTTGCGATGTTTTCCTTTTGGCCAGGGATTACAAAAATTAATATAAATTCTTTCTATTCTATCTTCTTGGCTTAAAATGAGTAAAATTCTTTCTATATCAAAACGAGTAAGGATAACATTGTCAATTTTTTTCTTTTTTTCTTGATAGACCATTTCAATATTTCTTTTTGCTAAGCCTAACATAGGGTCTACTAAATCAATTGCAAGATAGTTTATCTCTGGATGAGAAGAAGCCATATGAGAGATAAAATTTCCTTTCCCACATCCTAATTCTAAATAGAGCGGTTGACCTGGTCTTGCAAATTGCTTTTTCCACTCCCCTTTTCTTTCTTCTGGATTATCTTTATAGAATGGACTTGACTCTAATTCTGGTCTTGCCCATTTTTTGTAACGTATTCTCATAATTTCCTCCTAGATGCTATTATATCCAATTTGAAAAGGAAAAGCAAGAAACTATTTTTCAAGCTTCTTGCTTTGCTACAATTTCTTCCATTACATCTCTTAACGAGATAGGTGTAACCAAATTTCCACATAATACATCAATTAGTTCATTAATATTATCTTTGTTTTTTGTTATATTTTTAATACAGTTTTTCTCTATACGCATTCCGTCTTTTTTAATAATTTCTATTCCATAATGAGAGCAAATATTAGACGTTTTATAGTACTTTAAATGAATGAAATGTTTCGTTCCTTTTTCTCGAATCATACGATTCGCATATAATTGTTTCATAAATAACTCCCCCTTTTAAAAATACTATATCGTCTTTTGCATCATTTGGCAAACAAAATCGTATGTCTATTTTTTATCATATGTGACATATTTCGACACAAGAATTAAATTTATGAAACTGGCTATTTTTTGAAAGAATATACCAAAAAAGAAATTCAAAAGTTAGGATTTCCAATTAACTAGGATTAACTAAAATAATCAAAAAAAATTAAATACAAAAATTTATTATTTATATATAAAAGTTTACTAGAATGAAACGTAGTTACAACTAGATATACTGAAATAATAGACTAGATATCTCCCATTTTACATAATTTGATTTTTTATGTAATTTGTGCTATAATTATGCTCACAAGCGATATGCTTTGTAATTACAGGTACCCTAAAAATAATAAAACACAAGGAGGATTTACACATGGGTTATGATGCAAAGTTGGAAGGAATGATGTCTATGGCTACGGGAAATGCAAGCGAAGGATTAGAGGCGGTAGAGAATGCTGAACAGTCAAATGCACGGAGTAATTGCCTTTTGCCTATTGACGTGAAACCCAGCAGAAAGGCTTTCGAGACTTTGGGATTTACCTTTACTGACATTGATGACGATGTTCTATGTCAGGCAACATTACCAAACGGTTGGACTCTGAAAGGAGATGGAGGCGGTTATTGTACCTACCTCATTGACGACAAAGGACGTACAAGAGGTAGCTACTTCCATAACGGTGCATTTAATCGCAGTGCTCACATGAACCTTGACAGCAGATTTCATATTATCTATGACAACACAGATAAAGACGACTGGAATAGTCCTATTATCGTTTCTGTGAAAGATGCTGATGGTACAATAGTATTCACGGCAGGACAGTGTGATGAACCCTATTCAAAAGAGTACGAAAAGCTGTATGCAAAAGCCAAAGAATATCTAAAAACCAACTATCCTGGATGGGAAAACCCTGAAATGTATTGGGATTAATTCCAATCGCAAATAGAGATTCCCATTAAGCAACATCCAAAAGACTGACAAAGGATTTTATCCAATGTCAGTCTTTTGGTTTTTATCATATGTAGTAGTTCAATAATAGAATATTTACTTCTTATCTATTGTTGTGTATATCGATACCAAACTAAAGCTTTATAGAGATTAACATAACTTCCAAAAGCACACAGTTACGGGAATTTTAAAGATAACCGCAAACCGCACACTTTACCACCACAAGGTAAGAAACCAACAGGAATTTCTCCGTTGGTTTCTTTTCTATCTCCTCATTGCAATATAGTTTTTCTTTACCACATGCTTTTCCAAAGCGTTAAACTGCTCATAGTTCTTTTTTAAATCAGCCGGAAACATTGCTACATATTCCTTTACCATGTCAAGGCTACTATGACCGTAATAGTTTTTGCAGACGGAAAATGTCGCCTCCCTCCATCACCCACGTTTTTGCAAAAGTATGGCGGTAAGCATGTATAGAGGTTTTTTTTACCCCTCTGGAAAGGTTGTATCTGCGAACCGCTGATTCCATTCCAGATTTCGTCATCTTGCCCCCGTATTGGTTACAGAATAAATAATCTTCTGGCTCCCCTTGCCTATATCGAAGGTATTCTTTTAGTACGATAGAAAGGGTATTCGATAACGGGATAATCAATTGAATCCTGTTCTTTGTTCTCAATAAACGGATGATAGAGTTTTCAAAATCAATATCTTCAATTTTGATATTGCTTACTGTTGATAGCCTTTGACCCGTTCCCAAAAGAAAATTTGTCAAGACCCAACCCCTGTATTCGGAAAAATTGCATTTCTTCAAGTCTGGCTTTTTTAATAATCTTTCTAGCTCTTGGTCTGTATATGTTTCTTTGAGCTTTTTTTCTTTTTTAGGTAGCTTGATTTGGAATGGTTCTATAAATCCATTGTTCATCAAATAGTTTAATATTGTTCGCAATCCGTTACAATAGGAATAAATACTTTGGTCATTTGCCTCCGTATTAGCCTGCAAATAAATGATATAGTTTTCATAGACTTCTTTTGTAATCATTCGGCAAGGCTGTTTTGTCTCAAAAAAGTTGCCGGAAATATTTAAAACAATTATCATAATAGTTTATGGTTTCTTTTGAAAGGTTATTTGCTGTGTTATAACGCTGAAAATCAAGAAAGGCTTTATCCATTGTGCAATGAGCTGTTAGTTGCATTGATATTTTTTTCATAAGTCTTTCACCTCTTATATCTTACTATTTGACATAATATTTCGTGATAAGTTGCATGCTAGAGTATGTCTAAAATAGGAAAAACTCTAGTGTGCAAGAAGTGAAAAAAACATAAAAAAATCGGCTGTAGGATTGTTGGACAATCCTACAGCCTGTACACTCTCATGGATGATTTAAAAATACTTGGCTGGGCTGGGTAGATTCGAACTACCGCATGCTAGAGTCAAAGTCTAGTGCCTTACCGCTTGGCTACAGCCCAATGTAATAAATCTGGGGTGGAAGATGGGACTCGAACCCACGGTCTCCAGTGCCACAAACTGGCGCGTTAACCAACTACGCTACATCCACCATCACACCTCGTGAACACAAAATATATTGTAAACTATTTTAGTAGCTTTTGTCAAGTCCCTTTTTTATTTTCATTCAACTTCTCAATAAATATATTAATTTGCTTTGCTAACTCTATTTCTTTGCCAGAATAATTATGATTTGCCCCTTCTATATATCCTACATCTAGTTTTGGATTAGTTATCTTTTTCCTTAACAGATTGCATAGTTCCTCTGCATCTTGCACAATTAATTCTTGTAGATTTCCCCATCTCATGAAAAGTGGTATAGAAATATTGTTTAATTCTTTAAAATTGCTTTTTTCAGAATAGTTTGCAAATTGAATCGATTCATTGTCTTTAAAATAGCGTAAGTATGTCCTAGCACTAATTGGATGTATAAAGCTTTCTTTTGGCATCAGTTCATTCTTTTCTTTTCGCTTTTTGGCTAGTTCTAAAAAAGAATCAAATTTATCTCCTAGATAAATTTTTTGTACTCCAGGAATATCAATTAAAGATAATAATAAAATAGCTTTAATTGGTTGCAACATTGTTTGATTTCTATTTCTTAAAAACTCTTCATATGAGTATACAATTTTGGTACATCCCAAACTATGTCCTTGCAAATAAATATCAGTATAACCTTGTAAAAGTAAAAATTCAATTGCTCCTTCTATATCAAAAACAGATTCCGTTATATCTTCATATGCCGTCCCCGCTATTTTTATTTCTGACTGTTGTTCTTTCCTTCTTGTTATATAACTAACAATATCATGTCCTCTATTATTAAAAATACAATAATCTATTTCCTTTTTATTTATATGCTCAGCGATTATTTGATTGCGATAAGAAAAACAATTACTCGTCATACCGTGAATAGCAAGCATTACTTTATTTGTTTTCTGATTTGCTGAAAACAACAGTCCGTTTAAATGGTAACCATCTTTTGAATCAAAACGAATTAAATCCATATTTTCTTTTCCTTAATTTATTATTTATTCTTTCCTTTATTTTATACTTTAAACCTATTTTTGACAAGAAAAAAAGAAAGATTTGTCTTTCTTTTATAGAATTTTAAATTGGTGGAGGTTGTTACCAAAAAGGGAACTTTAGTTAGAAACTAAAAAGAGAGTTTGATTTTTTGGGGTATTTAAAAAGCAGAAATGGAGATCTAAAATCTTATAATAAATGTCCTAATTTAAAAAGCATTACTTGTTATGATAATTACAATGAAAATGAATATAACAAAGCCTGTCATTTAGCAAGTTTAGCCAATATTACAGTAAGAAATAAATTTGAACAAAGGATTTATTTATAAAGACATCTTAATTATATTATTTAATTCTAAAAGTTAATCAGATTTAATTCTAGTTACAACTGGGGTAATAAAAAAATAAGTTATATATAAAATACAAACAATATGTACTTTTTATATAACTTATTTTTTATAGTATAACATTTTCACAAAATGATTTGCCTAATTTTGTAAGGTTTACTTCTGTATAATTTTTAAATACTGTACTAGTTGGGTCTCCACCCATTATCATTAAACCACCTCTGTCTATGAACTCAAAACTATTTGCTAATCTACTAATTTTATGATATTTAGGAACTTCTGTACTGTCGGAATATGTTTTGTACAAACTATCAAAATCATCTATATATAGTCTATCAATTATATCCATATATTCAACAAATTCATTTTCATTTATAGATTCACTTAAAAAAGAATGTACACATTTTGATAAATATTCAGACTTTACGACATCTGTATATCTATCCAAATAAATAAGTATTCTTTCTATGAATTTATTATATTCTTTAGGATTATTCATTACAGTACTTCTATATGCTATATCTATTTGTCCTTTTCTGAACTCATTAATAAATACAAAAGCCTTTTCCAATAAGTGTCTATCCCTAATATTTAATGTCCCCTTTATTAATCCTATTCCAGTACCAAAAAATGGAAGTTCTTTGATAATATCATTTTCTATGAATAAATCCAATCCCCCTTCTACAATATCTGGCATTATGGTTAAAGCTTCTTTTTTTAATAAACTACCAAAACTTTCTACAACCTTAATATCTGTATCCACATATTTTCCCCCTTTTTTTGATACTATTACTGATTCTTAGTATCTTCTATATTGTTTAAGGCATATTCGCATGCTTGTATAACAAATTTTGAAAATGTAACATTTTTACTCTTAATTGCATTTTCTATATCTTCTATTTTTGTTACTATTTTATTCATTTTTAAACTATTTTTATTTTCTAATTCACTCATTTTTAACCCTCAATTTATATTATTAAAAGTACCTTAAAGTATTACAGCTGTAATAAAATTAAAACCTTATGTTAAACGCAAATCCGCCAATAAAGCAGATAAGGTTCACATAAGGGAACAATGGTGGAGATGAGGAGAGTCGAACTCCTGTCCAACACCCTTTCCATGTAAACTTCTCCGAGTGCAGTTTATTATTCCTATTCCTTTATTGTAAGATTAATAAACAAAACGAACAATAAAGTAGCTTTTTGATACCCACTATTTCCAAAGCAAAAAATAGCTTCGTTTCCTACTAATTTAACACCTTATCTTTAAACGTAGGCATTTAAAGAAAGATGACGTGCCCTTAGGCAGCGTATGCTAATTCTTTATTATCAGCGTTTATTTTTATTTTCCCGTTTTTTTAAGTGGCCAACGAGAATCCACTACTCGCTATTTACATTTCTAGAATGCTGTCGAAACCAATTACATCCCCATATGCATTACTACTTTATTATAGTATATTCTTGGTCTAAAAGCAACTTTTTTGTTCTGGAAAATTTTTTCTATCTCTTGCATATACTAAAATAATATGGTAAGATAATAAAGTATTTACATATTTAGGGGTATAGTGTTAATGGTAGCACATCGGTCTCCAAAACCGCCTGTGAGGGTTCGAATCCTTCTACCCCTGCCAAAAATAAACTCTAAAAATGGATATTTAATATAAACTTAGTACAATGTAGTATCGAGTTTTACTATAATAAGGAATGACAATATGAAAGAAAAACTATTAGATGTTCTTGACGAAAATGGTATAAAAACCCGGTAATATTCTGTCAAGAAAAGAAGTCCATAAGCGTGGTTTGTGGCATAGAATAATTGTTGTTGCAATTATTAATGAAAAAAATGAAATTTTAATGCAATAAAGAAGTGAAAATAAAGATAAAAATTCAGGTATGTGGGATATCTCTGTTACAGGACATTTATCAGCAGCAACAAGAGAAATAAGTGAAGAAGTAAGTGTTAGTTTAGGTTATACTGTTGAAGTTAGAGATTTTCGTTTTATGTTTTCCTATAGAAAAGAAGAAAAAGTCAATGATGAACATTTTGATAGACAATTTTATGACTTTTTTATTTTAAGACAACATGGATTAACCGCTGATAATATAAAATTTCAATTAAGCGAAGTACAAGCAATTAAGTTCGTAAGTCTATCTGAATTGAATGATATGAGAGAAAAAAATATTTATGATTAAATCTTTAAATCAAATAATATTTAATATATTTGACAAAGAAGAAAAAAGTATGATATAAAATAGTATTAATAAGAGGGAGCTACTAAAAAGGAGGTAATTCTTTGACAAGTGGCTTTTTTCGTTTTTCTCTTTCCTTTTTTCTTCCTATTGTGTTAATTGTATGTTTTATCTGCTTATTTTTCATTCCTACTTTAGGAGATGACTCTTTATATGCTCATTCAGAAGAAGAAAATTTTTCTTCTGAACATTTTTTATCTAATACTAATTTCATTTGGCCTCTTCCTGGTTTTACTAGAATTTCTTCTCCTTTTGGAAAAAGAAATTCTCCTACCGCAGGTTCTTCTACTAATCACAGTGGAATTGATATCCCAGCACCTTCTCATACTAATATGTTAGCAGTTACTTCTGGAACTGTTATATTTACTGGTTTTAAAGGTGCAGGAGGATATACAATTACCATTCAAAAAGATAATTTTCTTATTTCTTATTGCCATGTGTCACCCTCTTTTCTTGTTTTTCCAGGTCAATTCATAAAAAAGGGACAAATTATAGGACAAGTAGGTCCTTTTTACGTAGATAACGTTCCTGACAATCCCTATAAAGATAAGTTGGGAAAGCCAACAAATGGTGCTACTACTGGTTGTCATTTACATCTAACAATCAAAAAAGACGGCATAGCCGTCAATCCTTTAGCCTATTTTTAATTTTTACATATCATCATCTATGTCAGATTCATCTTGTTCTGATTCTCCATGACAACAAGAACAATCCCCTGTACATCCTTCTTCTTCATTCCAATCTAGCTCAATTACATTATGACATTCTGGACATTTTATTTCTTTTTGTAATTCATCAAATTCTGTTTCAAATTCGCAATTACAGTAAGGACAAACAATTTCAAAATCATAATTGTCATTAATATAGATATCTTTTTCAATTTTCTTAATTGTATCTTCTATTCTATTTGATGTTTGAGACATTTCTTTTTGTTTTTCTTCTAATTCACGCAACTTTTCTTCGTTTCTGTTAGTTACCTCTTCTATATCTTCTAAAAATTTCAAAAAGAAAGATGAAAAAGTATTTTTTATATACTCCAAATCTTGTTTATTTTCAATATGATTTTCTAGTTCTGTCATAAGTTCTGTATACCTTTGATTTAAATTTAGCATTGTTTGTTCACTTTTCCTTCCTTACACTCTTTCCATATATTCACCAGTTCTTGTATCAATACGGATAACATCTCCAATATTAACAAATAGTGGAACAGAAATTTCAAAACCATTTTCTAGAGTAGCAGGTTTTCCTGACGTAGTTGTTGTATTTCCACTAAATCCTGGCTCTGTGTATGTAACTTCTAATTCGACAAACATAGGAGGTTCTACTGCAAAGACATTTCCTTTGTAAGCTAAAATTTTCACATTCATATTTTCTTTTATGTATTTTAGAGCATCTCCAATTTGTTCTTTATTTAATGGAATTTGTTCATAGGTTTCGTTATCCATAAAATAATATAAATTTTCATCACTATATAAATATTGCATTTCTCTTTTTTCAATTTCTGCTCCTGGAAACTTTTCAGAAGGATTAAATGTTTTTTCTAATACTGCTCCTGAAATTACATTTTTTAATTTTGTTCTAACAAAAGCGGCTCCTTTTCCTGGTTTTACATGTTGAAATTCTACTACTTTAAAAACATTTCCATCCATTTCAAAAGTAGTTCCATTTCTAAAATCTCCAGCCATATATACCTCTGCCATATTCATTACCCCTTTTCTTTTATTTGTTACTTTCTTAAACAATCTTATTTATTTTACTATAATTCTTGCTAGAAATCAATACTTTTTAACCGAATCAATTAGACTATAATATAATTTTTAGCAGAATTGGTTAATTTTATACACTCATTTTTTAGAATATGTACTGTATCTTCAATACGTACTCCGAATTTTCCCGGAAGATAAATTCCAGGTTCATTTGTTAGAACCATATTTTCTTTTAATAAAAAATCTTTTCTTCCAATTAGTGGTTTTTCATGAATACCAATTCCCACACCATGTCCTATAGAATGGTCTAAAGTATATCCATTTACTTTAAAATCACTTTCTACCATCATAGTAAGAACCCTACTATTTGCTCCTTCTTTCATTTCTTCTAAAAGGAGTTCTTGATTTTTTAAAACCAAGTCATAAATTGGTTTGATTTCTTCTCGTACAAAAGAAACAAAAATTGTTCTTGTCATATCAGAACAATATCCATCACAAATACATCCCATATCAATAGTAATAGGGTCTCCTTTTTGAATTTTTCGATTTGTTGGAACAGCATGTGGCATAGAACTATTGGGACCAGAGGCAACAATTGGTTCAAAAGAAACATCTTCTGCCCCATTTTCTTTGAAATATCTTTCTATCTCAAAAGCAATTTGTTTTTCTGTTTGTCCAGGTTTAATATATTCGCATAAATAAGTAAAGCATTTATCTGTTAAATTACATGCCTTTTTTATTTTCAAAAGCTCTTCTTTGTCTTTTATCATTCTGCCTTCTTCTATCATCCCATCTGTTTCTACAAAATTATTAATTTTATACAGATAAATACACTCTTTATACTTAGCATAGCTAATACTATTTTCTTCAAATCCTACATTTTCACAAAATAGAAAAAAGTTTTCATAATCTTCTTTTGAAATATCTCTTACATCATAAACCGTAATTTCATCATCAAGAGTAAGAGTATTATTGACAGATTCAATATAGCGACTATCTGTTATATAGATATTCTCTTTTCTCGTAATAAGAAAGGTTCCTTCTGCCACAATACCAGTTAAATAACGGATATTCGCAGGGTCTACCAAAATCATTCCTTGTATATTCATTCTTATTAATTTATCTCTTAACCATTTAATTTTTGTATTCATAACTTTTTCCCCTTTTCTAGTTATGCTCTATATAATCCTAAGGTAAATATTTTTAATAAAACAGTAAGAATAAGATTAAACGGAACAAACATGGTAATAAAAGTAGCAATTACAATAAAAGGACCAAAAGGAATATATTCATCTGCTTTTTTTACTTTTAAAACAAGTAAAAGAATACTAAGAATTGCACCAATTAAAAAAGCAATTAAGGAAATCCCAATAATGCTAGAAAATCCAAAATAAAGTCCTAATGCTCCCATTAATTTTACATCACCAAATCCCATTGCCTCTTTTCCTGCAATTAACTTTCCAATCCAAGTAATAAGTAGAAAAACACCTGCACCTACTACCATACCAATTAAATTATGAATAGCAATATTAATATCAGATATACCATAAAGAAATGTGAAGATAAGACCTATTTCAAACATAGTAAGTACTAATCTATTTGGGATAATTTGATGATGATAATCAATGACAAAAACAGACAATAGCATAGGTGTTAAAATAAGGTACTTTAGTAAATCAATATTTTGTACAAAAGAATTCTGAATTCCAAATCGATATAAAAGACTTGCATAGAAAACAGCTGTTAATAGCATAAGAAGATAATTTGGTTTGAAATTCTGTTTCAATTCTTTTATAAAATCTTTTGAGAAGACTTTTTTGTGTTCCGGTAAGCGATGGTTACACCAATCCATAAATTGCCCTATTATTAATCCTACAATTCCTACTACCACATAATATAAAATATGTACATTGTTAAAATACATCTTCTATTTCTCTCCTTTTTGCTTACTTTCATATTTTTTTAATATATATCTTTCAATTGGTCTTTTTATTACTGTAATAAAAAGGTCTTTTTCATCAATTGGTTTGGTCAAAATGGAAATCATATTACAACGATTTGCTCCTAAAACATCTGTAAAAAGTTGGTCCCCTACTACTGCTATTTGTTCGTCTTTTAATCCTAAAATACTTTTCGCCTTTTTAAATCCCCTTTTGAAGGGCTTTGTAGCAAAAAAAATATACGGAATATCTAATTTTTTTGCTATCATTTTTACTTTTTCTTTTTTATTTGAATTAGAAACAATGCAAAAAGAAATATTTTCTTTTTTTAAGTCATTACACCAATTTTCTACTCCTTGTAGCATTTGTTTATGATAGTCAATTAAGGTATTATCGACGTCTAAGATAAATCCTTTTATATGATATTTTTTTACTAATACCATTGTAATATCTGTAACTTTTTCTATGTAAATATTAGGATAAAAATGCATCATTCCCTCCTTATTTTCAAGTTTATCTTATCAATATGTTATGTTTTTGTCAAGGAAATGATACAAAACCAGTACATTACTTAATACTGGTTTTGTTGTTTTAATGTCTATTTGTTTATTTGCAAAAACGATGTCTTCCAATTGTAACAGTTGCAGGTCTAGACCATATCCATTTATTTGTTGCAGTAGCAGGATTAAAATAATAAATTGCCCCATAGCTTGGGTCCCAACCGTTTAAAGCATCTTGTGCTGCCTTTTTTGCTGTAGAATTAGGAGACAAATTAATCTGCCCATCTGATACAACATCAAACGCTCCTCTTTCATAAATGACACCTGCTACTGTATTTGGAAAAGAGCTATTTCGAACACGATTTAAAACAACTGCACCTACTGCTACTTGTCCTGTATAGGGTTCTCCTCTTGCTTCTCCATAAATCAGTCTAGCAAGTAGGTTTAAATCATTTGAATTACTAGAAGAACCCGACGAACCTGAACTAGAGGAATTAAAAATTCCCATTGCAGCCAATGTGTTCTTACCTGCAATTCCATCTACTGCTAATCCATTTTTTCTTTGGAAATATTTAACTGCCGCTACTGTTTGACTTCCATAAATTCCATCAATATTTCCCTTATAGTAACCCCACCTTTTTAATTTTGTCTGAATTTGAGTTACTTCACTTCCTCTTGAGCCATATTTTGAAAGAGCCTCTGTTTCGGTAGTAAAAAATAAGTAATAGGAAATATAGATTAGAAAAAGACTTGATATAAGGACAATGCCAAAAATTGTTTTCTTATTCCATCTTTTATTTTTAAGCATAAAAATACACCACTTTCGAAAATAATTTACTCTTATTTTCCCCTAAAATGGTGTATTTATACAATTTTATTGTTTTGCTAATTTCAATTTTTCGGTTCGGTCATCTAACATCTCAATATCCTGACAAATAGCAGTAATGCCAGATTTTACATAACTTAAGTCTTTTCTTAATTTTCTAATCGTTTTTTCTAAATCATCTACTTTTTGTTCTAATAAGTCTATTTTCTTAACGATTAAATTTGTTTTTTTCTCTAATATATCTATTTTTTCATTTGTTTTTGTTGTAATTTGTTCTAGATTGGTTAACTTGTCTAAAATTTGAAGTAAGATATTATCCATAGATTACCTCCTTTAACTATTTAATTTTTTTGGTGGAAGAGTAGAAATAGAAAATAAAGGAATAGAAAAAAATAATAATGATAAAACTATTTTCATTTATAGCATATCTTTTTCTATTCTGCAATCTTTTTTCGTCGACATATTTTGCTAAAAAACACCAACAATATTTCCTTGTTCATCTATACCAATTTTTTCTGCTGCTGGCACCTTTGGTAATCCTGGCATTGTCATCATCTTTCCTGTTAATACTACAATAAATTCTGCTCCCGTTTTAGGAATAATGCTTGTCACATGAATTTTAAATGGTTCTGTTATTTCTAATTTTTTAGGGTCATCAGAAAGAGAATACTGCGTTTTGGCAATACAAACAGGAAAGTTATCATAGCCTAATGTCTCGATTTGCTTGATTTGCTCTTGTGCTTTTTTAGAAAACTCTACTCCTTCTGCTCCATAAATTTTAGTTGCTATCTTTTCTATTTTTGAACAAAGAGAATCTTCTAAAGAATAGGTATAGCTTAAAAAAGAATTTTTTTCACAAAGAGAAATTACTTTTTTGGCAAGGTCTATTGCTCCTTCTGCTCCTTTTTCCCAACTTTCTACTAAACTAAGTTCGACTTGTTTTTCTTTTAATTTTCCGGATAACAATTGAATTTCGTTTTGTGTGTCGGAAAGATATTTATTGATTGCCACTACTACTTTTAATCCAAATTGATTTTGTAAATTATCTACATGTTTTAATAAATTTTTCACTCCTCTTTCCAAATATTCTAGGTTTTCTTTTTGAATGTCTTCTTTTGGCATTCCTCCATGATATTTTAAAGCTTTTATAGTAGCTACTACAACGACTGCATCTGGAACAAGATTTGCTTTTCTACATTTAATATCTAAAAATTTCTCTGCTCCTAAATCTGCTCCAAATCCAGCTTCTGTAATGGTATAATCTGCTAATTTCATCGCCAGCTTAGTTGCCACAATCGTATTACAACCATGAGCAATATTGGCAAAAGGTCCTCCGTGTACAATAGCAGGAGTATGCTCTAAAGTTTGTACTAAATTAGGATTTATCGCATCTTTTAATAATACGGTCATTGCTCCTTCTGCATTTAGGTCTTTTGCATAAACTGGCCCTTTTTTCTTATTATATCCAATTAAAATATTTCCAAGCCTTCTTGTAAGGTCTTGTAAATCTTCTGCTAAGCATAAAATTGCCATAATCTCAGAAGCAGCTGTAATATCAAAACCATCTGTTCTAGGAACAATATTTTTTTCTTCTGAAAGACCACATTCTATTTTTCTTAATTGCCTATCGTTTAAATCGACACATCTTTTCCATAAAATTTCATCTAATTCTAATGCATTTCCAAAATAGATATGATTATCAATTAGACTAGAAAGCAGATTATTAGCAGAAGTAATCGCATGAATATCTCCTGTAAAATGAAGATTAATTTCCTCCATAGGAGCAATTTGAGAATGTCCTCCTCCTGTTGCTCCTCCTTTGATTCCAAATACAGGTCCTAAGGAAGGTTCTCTTAAAGCTAATGCTGCTTTTTTGCCAATTTTTCTTAAGCCATCTGCAAGTCCAATTGACATAGTAGTTTTCCCTTCTCCTAATGGAGTAGGGTTAATAGATGTGACCAAAATTAATTTTCCATCTTGTTTATTTTCTAATTCTTTAAAAAGACTGGCTGGAATTTTTGCCTTGTAATTTCCATATGGCTCTAAATTTTCTTCTTGCACTCCTAACTCTTTTGCAATTTGCGTTATCTTTTTCAAAGGTGTGTTTCGTGCAATTTCAATATCTTCCACTTTAGCCTCTCCCCCTTTTTTAGAAACAATTATACAATTGCCCCTACTAATACTCCTATAATTGCCCCTACTAATACTTGAGTCGGTGTATGCCCTAATACTTCTACTAATCTTTCTGATACCTCTACTCCTGTTAGTCCAGGTGTTTCTACGATTTTATTAAGTAGGCTTGCTTGCTTGCCTGCTGCTCTTCTAATACCTGCTGCATCATACATTACTACAAAAGCAAAAATAACAGACATGGCAAAAATAGCACTATTAAAACCATGTGCTTTTCCTACTAACACAGCAAGTGTCATAACAACTGCTGAATGGGAACTAGGCATTCCCCCTGCTCCTAAAATTCTTTTAAAGTTAAATTTTTTCGTTGTTACTAAATCCCATATTACTTTAAATAATTGAATAAAAAACCAAACCAAAAATGGTGTGATTAAATATTTATTTTGAATTATCTGTTCTATGATGTTCATTGTAAAAAAATCCCCTTATTCTTCATTTGGTGTAAAGTTTTCTTCTGTTACACCATCTTCATTTTGAATTAAAATAGAAATTCTTTTTTCTGCCTTTTCTAGTATTTGACTACATTTTTTAGAAAGCTCCATTCCTTGTTCGAATTTTTTGACAGACTGTTCTAAGGATAAATTCCCTTTTTCTAATTCATTTGCAATTTGTTCTAATTCTTGCATCGCTGTTTCAAAATCGATTTGTTCTGTTTCCAATCTGATTTCCCCCTTTATTTTATTACTTGTGCTCCTATTTTACCATCTGAAAATTGTAATTCTAATTTATCATTTTGGCTTAGTTGTTTTACACTTGTTATAACACTACCTTTTTTTTGTGTAATACAATAACCCCTTGTTAGAGTTTTAAGTGGACTTAAAGCATCTAATTTTGAAATTGTTTTCATCGCAAAAGCTTTTTTTTCTTGTATTTGTTTTTGGGTATGATGTTCTATACTTCTTACTAGTTTATCCAGCACAATTAGTCTTTCATGAATTGTTTGCAATGGCTCTTTCAAAACTCTTCTAGTTAAACATTTTTCATAACGAAGTTGCATCAATTGTATTTTCTTTTTTAATGCCATTTTATAGCGATTCTGATAATTAGTAAGTGCCACTTTCACCTCTGTTATATTGGGTACAGCAAGTTCTGCTGCTGCAGATGGAGTAGGTGCTCTTAAATCTGCTACAAAATCAGAAATAGAAAAATCCGTTTCATGTCCTACTGCCGAAATAATAGGAAGCTTGGAAGAATAAATGGCTCTTGCTACGATTTCTTCATTAAATGGCCATAAATCTTCTAAAGAACCTCCTCCTCTTGCTAAAATAAGTACTTCTGCTAGTTTTTTTTCATTCATTATTTGAATTGCTTTTGCAATTTTTTCTCCTGCCCCTTCTCCTTGTACTGGTACCGGAAAAAGGCGAAGGACTACATTGGGATTTCTTCTACTAGCTACATTAATAATATCACGAATAACAGAACCGGTCTCAGAAGTAAGAACTCCAATTACGTTTGGCATAAAGGGAATCTTCTTTTTATGTTCTTTTGAAAAAAGTCCTTCTTTTTCTAATTTTTCTTTTAATTGTTCATAAGCAGTATAAAGATTTCCCATCCCGTCTTCTTGCATAGCTTTACAATAAATTTGATAGACTCCATCTCTTTCAAAAACAGATACGCTCCCAAACACTAACACACTCATTCCATCTTTTGGTGTAAATTTTAGGTTTGCTGTATATCCTTTAAACATAATACATTTAATTAAGGAATTTTCATCTTTTAATGTAAAATAGAGATGACCTGTATAATGACGTTTAAAATTAGAAATTTCTCCTTTTACTAATACATTATTTAGTGATTCATCTCCATCTATTTTTTCTTTCATATAACGGTTTAAATCGGTAACCGTTATGGCCTCATATTTCATACTATCTCCTTTTATGACTCTTTTACAATATTTGCTAAAACACCATTAATAAAAGAAGAGGATTGCTCTTCTCCATATCTTTTAGCTAATTCTACCACCTCATTAATGACTACTTTAAATGGTATTTGTTTATATTCTATTTCATAAATAGCAAGCCTTAATAAAGCTAAATCAATTTTAGAAATACGTTCAATTTTCCAAGCTTCTTTTAGGTTATCTGAAATTTTTTGGTCAATTGTTTGCTGATTTTGTAGTACTCCTTTTGCTATGTCTTGAATATACTCCATTGCCTCTTTTTCTTCAATTTCGTTATTTTCTATAAAGAGTTCTACTGCATCTTGCTCTACTTGTTTTTGTATTGCCAAGCTATATAATAGCTTAAATGCTACCTCTCGCCTTGCTGAACGGTCCATATTATACCCTCACTTACATTTTATCAATAAAGTTTTTTAATTTTTCTTTTACTTCATATTTATTTCTTTGAATATAGTTTCCCACAAAAATCCCCATTCCAATTAAAATTAATCCTATAATTAATTTATATAACCCTGTACAAAGTATTAAAATAGCGACAACTGCCCCGATTATTGCACCACTATATTCCTTCAAAAAACCTACCAATCCATTCATTGTGTAACCACCCTTCTTTAACTTAGTTGTCCTTGCTCTGTTTGAGAAATAATATTTTTTACTCTGATATCTACTTCTTTTACCTCTAAATCAGATGTCTTTTTAATTGCCTCTTTAATTTTATTCTGTAAATCTACAGATAAGTCCTTAATAATCGTATTTGGTTGTACAAATAAGGTAATAAATACTTTTAAATTATTATCTTTATCTAAAATAACTTTACTAGAAACATCTTCTACTTTATTTTCTTTTCTTACAATACCATTTACTAAATTTACTAAGGTTTCTTTCGAGATTAACAATTTTCCACTTTCGTTTTCTAATAAAATCCCATTTCCACCAAACTCTTCTTTTGCATAACCGCTAAAGAAAATACATTTTAAGCATAACAAAATAAGTAACACACTTATTCCTACTGCAATATTAGAAGCTGTTTGGTTTCCTAACATATTTAAAACTAATAAATTAATTGGTCCAATTGATACCCATCCAAATACTAAAAAGCATGTTACAATTGCTAAAACTAGTATCAGAATAGAAAACATTACTAAAGCAATTCTATCTATTATTTTCATTTTTATTTCCTCCGCTTCTTAAAGGTTCTTTTCTTTTGCCCTTTATTTTTCCTCTGCATCTATATCATCTGTTTCTCCTGCTGTGTTAACGCCTTGTACATGAACATTTACCTCTAATACTTTTAATCCTGTCATATTCTCTACTGCTTTTTTTACTCTATTTTGAATATCAAAAGCAATATCTGGAATACGTACTCCATATTCTACAATAATGTTTACATCTATTTTCGTTTCTTTTTCTCCTACTTCTACTTTAATTCCTTTTGATAAATTTTTCTTTCCACTTAAAACTTCACTAATACCACCTGCAAATCCTCCTGCCATAGAAGCAACTCCTGACACTTCTGAAACTGCCATACCAGCAATAACAGAAACAACCTCATCTGAAATTTTAATAGAACTTTCTGTCTCTTCATTATTATTTAATACAGTTTCTACTACATTGTTTTCTTCTTTATTTTCTTCCATTTTCCTTTCCTCCTTTGATTAATAAAAAAATTGATATACTTTTTTCTTCCTAAGTATATCAATATATTTTCCTTTTTACAACTCTTTTTTTTCAAAATTTAATAAGTTTTAAGATTTGGTGTGTTTTCCTAAAGTAATATTTGATGAGCAGAAATTTTTCTTCCTCTTATATAATCACATGCATTCATACGTTTTGTATTTTCTTCTTGTATCTCTATAATTTTTAAAACTCCGTCTTTTGCTTGAACCAAAAGCCCCTCTTTATCATCTGCAAGTACAATCGTACCTGGCTTTTTTTCTGATTTTTCTTGCTGTGAGATGATTTCTGTCTTCCAAATTTTAATCTTTTTTTCTTCTAAATAGCAATAGGCTCCCATAATAGGATTGAGTCCTCTAATTAAATTATGAATCTCTTGTACCGTTTTTTGCCAATCAATCTTAGCCATTTGTTTTGTTAACATCGGTGCATAGCTTACTTCTCCTTGTTGTTTGATTCTAGGAGCAGTTCCTTTTTCTATTTGTTTTAACGTTTCTACTAATAAATCAGCCCCTACTTTTGCTAAACGAGTCCATAATTCTCCTGTTGTTTCATTTCTACCAATTTCTACTTCTTCTTTTAAAATCATGTCTCCTGTATCCATACCTTCATTCATATACATAGTAGTAATCCCTGTGTTTGTTTCTCCATTGATAACAGCCCACTGAATAGGAGCTGCTCCACGATAGTTTGGAAGCAAGGAACCATGTACATTAATACAGCCAAGTTTAGGAATTTCTAATAATTCTTTCGGTAGAATTTTTCCATATGCTACTACACATATTACATCCGGATTTAAGTTTCTTATTTTATCTAAAAACTCCTCATTGTTTTTTATCTTGTTTGGTTGTAAAATCGGAAACTTTTTTTCTGATGCATATTCTTTTACAGGAGAAACCGTAAGTTTCATTCCTCTTCCTTTTGGTTTATCTGGATTGGTTACCACTGCTAAAATAGGGCAACCTGCTTTATCTACTGCTTTTAGAGAAGCAAGAGCAAAATCAGGAGTTCCCATGAAAACGATTCTTAACATATTTTTCTCCTTTCTATTCTTCTGGAGTTACATATTGAAGTGTTCCTGGTAGCATAATGTCTACAAAAAGTTTTCCCTCTAAATGGTCTGTTTCATGGCAAATTACTTGTGCTAATAAATCTTTTCCTTTTATCTTTATCTTTTTCCCATCTCTATCTAATGCTTCTACTTCTGTTTCTTTGGGTCTTATTACCTTTGCATATTCATTAGGAAAACTAAGACATCCTTCTTCGACTTCATGTTCTCCTTTTGTTTTCTTAATAACAGGATTAACCAATACAATCGGTCCCTTTCCATCATATAAATCAATCACAATAATTCTTTTTAACACTCCTACTTGCTGTGCAGCAAGTCCTACTCCGTTTGAAATATGGAGCGTTTCTATCATATCATCAATTAAAGTTAGGATTTTTTCATCTATTTTTTCTATTTCTTTTGCTCTTTTTCTTAAAATTTCATCTCCATTTTCACGAATTGCTCGAATTGCCATTTTCTTTTCCTCCTTATAACATGCTAGTTGGATTGGTATCAATTGTAATACGGATATCACCTATTTTTTTAGCGTAAAAAGGGGTAACAGAGTCATAAATCGTTTCTGTTAATTTTTCTTCTAAAATTCCCTTCAATACCATCCTCCAACGATATCTATTCTTTATTTTACTAATTGGTGCAGCGATTGGCTCTAATAACAAACAATTTAGTTTTTTTCTTTGTATATTTTGTTTTAAATTTTGATATACTTCTGCTGCTAATTTGCTTACTTCTTTTTCTGAAGTTCCACTTAGTCCAATTATTATTATATCGCAAAAAGGAGGATATTTCAATTGTTTTCGTAAGGATATTTCTGCCTGATAAAATTCCTCGTAGTTTTGTTTTTTCGCATACTCAATGCTATAGTTTTCTGGGTTGTAAGTTTGAATGAAAACTTTTCCAGGAAAACTTTCTCTTCCTGCTCTTCCTGCTACTTGTACTAAAAGGTCAAATGTTCTTTCACTAGCACGATAATCATCTATATTCAAACTACTATCAGCAGCAACAACACCTACTAAAGTAACATTGGGAAAGTGATGACCTTTTACAATCATTTGTGTTCCAATTAAAATATCTATTTTTTCTTCTTGAAAGCGATTTAAAATTTCTTCATGAGAATGTTTTTTCGTTACTGTATCAATATCCATACGAATGGTTGTTGCTTGTGGGAAGATTTTATTGATTTGTTCTTCTAATTTTTGGGTTCCAGTACCAAAATAACGAATTTTATCACTTCCGCATTCTGGGCAAAGAGTCAGCACTTTTTCTTCATAGCCACAATAATGACATTTTAGTTTATTTTCTCTTTTATGATAGGTCATACTGATATTACAATTTTTACATTTTACGGTATAACCACAATTACGACACATAATAAAAGTAGAAAAACCCCTTCTATTTAAAAATAAAATGGTCTGTTTTTTCTCTTGTAAATTTTTTGTTATTTCTTCTTTTAGTTTTTGGCTAATCATAGAACGATTTCCCTTTGCTAATTCTTGTTTTAAATCCACAATAGAAATAGAAGGTAGAGAAGCTTGATTGGCTCTTTTGGTTAAGGTAAGTAACGTAATTTCTTTTTGTTTTGCCTGATAAAATGTTCTAATATCTGGTGTAGCACTACCTAGCAAAAGAGGAAGTTTGTTTTCTTTTGCTATTTTTTCGGCTACTTCTATTGCATGATATCTAGGATTCATTTCAGATTTATAAGAAGAGTCATGCTGTTCATCTATGATAATTAGTCCTAAGTCAGAAACAGGTGCAAAAATAGCAGACCTTGCTCCAATGACAATTTTGGCTTTTTTCTCTTTAATCTTTTTCCAACTATCATATCTTTCTCCTAAGGATAATTTACTATGTAAAATAGCAAGTACATCTTCTCCAAAACGAGCAATAAAACGGTCTACTATCTGAGGGGTCAAAGAAATTTCGGGCACTAAAATAATCGAACTTTTTCCTTTTTTCATTACTTCTTCAATCAATTGTAAATAAACTTCTGTTTTCCCAGAACCAGTAATTCCATAGAGTAAAAATCGCTCATACTGTTTTTTTTCTATCGCTGACTTTACACTTAAAAATGCTTTTTGTTGTTCTTCTGTAAGAGATAACTTTTCTGTTTTTGGTATTTGTTTTCGCTGAAAAAAGGGATTTCTATAGACTTCTTTTTCCATTAATTCTAAATAACCATTTTTCTCTAATGTTTTTACCACTGCTCTTGTAGCATCTGTAAACAGTTCAATATCACCTACAGTTACTGGTTCATTTTCGTGCAAAAAGAATAAAACATGCTTTTGTTTTTCGGATTTTAAAATTCCTTCTTCGATTTGTTTTTCGATTTCTTCCCATTCCTTTTTTAGGTAAACCATCTGAACTACTTTTTCTTTTGTTCTTTTTTCAATTTGTTTTGTGGCTGTTCCTGGTGGTAGCATTAGCTTTAAGCAATCGGAAAGATTACAGAAATATCTCTTTGCCATCCACTTAGCAATCTTTATTTGGAATTCTGATAAAGAGTTATCTTGAATACTAGCAATTTCTTTTACCTTATACTCAGAATCCTTTTTAAAGCCAATAACAAAGCCCTCTTCTAAGGACTTCTTATTACCAAAAGGAATGTATACTCTACTTCCCATTTGTATTTTATTTTCTAATTCTTCTGGTACTTTGTAATCAAATGTACGATTTAAGTTTTTTACCATACTGTTTACAATAACTTCTGCAATCATCTTTTTCTCCCTTTTTTCGCTATTAGTATATCACAAACTAAAAAAGAAGGAAATAATTCTCCTTCTTTTTATCTTTTACTTTTCTTTTTACTAGTCTAGCCTAGAAATTGGGATACAACGTAAGCTAACAGAGCCATTTATAACCATAGCCCAAGTATTAGTAAAATCAAAACCTGCATAAGAAGCTTGCATTTTTGTCTGCTCTAATGTTAATTTTGTAGCTCTACTTGGATTGTTAGGATTCTCAGAAGTAGAACTATTACCTTTAATATAGTAATAAGAATTAGTAAGAGAGGAACTAGCATCTGCATCTGATAAAGAAATGGTAATACTTGTACTTTCATCATGTACATTAATTTCTACATAAGTATTCGAAATAGACGTAATATTTTGTCCTGGAAAAATATTATAGCCATGGCTACTTGAAGAATTCTTCTTTACCGTAACTTTATATAATAAATTATTAATGGTTCCTCTTTCCCCATTTGTTATTTGAGGTAAATCTCCATAAATGGTACTATCTAAATAACAACTTTCTATTCTTCCTAAATTTTCAGGAATAAATTCAGCAGTACTATATTCCCCGTCTACATAAATATCACCAACAATTCCAGATTGGATTATACTGCCTGTGTTCATACCACATAATAACATAGTACCTGTTGTAATTGTACCAATGTTTTTTAGATGAACTTTTTCTAACATTCCTTCATTTGTAAAAAATAAACCACTTAGTTTATATTCCTCTGTTCCTGTATTTTCATAATTTGTACCAGTAAACTTCACATTTTCAATTTGGCTTGTTGTTCCTAATAACATAATAAAAGAGGAAACTGAAATATTCATATTTGCCATTTCTGGATTTGCCTGTGCTACTTCTTCAGGCATAATTTGAGACCCCTTCACAGTCACCGCTTTTTTAATTCCTAAATTTTTAATAGTGTGACCCTCTCCTTTTAAAATACCATTAAAGGTAATAATGGGAGTCCAATCAAATCCTGTCATATCAATATCGTTAGCAAGAATATAATTTTTGTTTTCTTGAATTGCTTGTAACTGTTGTGGCGTAGAAATAGGAATAAAATCTTCCTCTGGAGGAGGCTGGTCACCTGAATTTACGTTTGCCGTTACTTTATATTTCGTATCAATCGTTATGGTATATCCTTTATATGGAAAAGAAATACTTCCATCTGCATTTTGTGTTATATCACTTTGACTAAGACCTTCTAATTTATTTGGTAATTCTGCTTTAAGAATGGCCATTGTTAACTCTCCTTCTTTTTCTAGAAAGATATCACTTATGGCTAAACGAACTTCTTCTTCTGCATTACCTTTATTGGTAAGGTCTTTGGCTTCTTCTGCTTTTTTAAAAATCCCATCTTGCCCTAAAACAGTAGCAATTGTTACTCCTGCCAAAATAAGTAACACAATAATTGTTATGACAAGTGCTATTAGGGTTATTCCTCTATTCTTTTTCATTTGTACCTCCTTTAAATTTTATATTATTATCTTATTAAGTATTTATCAAATCCTAGATTAACTAATTTTTCATATGCCTCCCATACATCTTTAGGAATTTCCATAGGTATTTGCCATCCTTTATCTACAAAAACTTTCATTCTTTGTATATCTCCTACTAAGATATTTATTATTTCATTTCTTGTAATATCTCCATTATCATATTGTTTGAAGTATTCCTCACAGCTTATTTGTCGGGATGTAAAATAGCTTGATATTGTGGCATTATTGCATTAAATATTGCAAATGTTCTTTTTTCTTTATATGGCTTATTTACTATTATAAAAGATTTAATGTTAAGTTTATTTTCTTGTATTAGCCTTTCTGTAAATCTAAAATTATCACCTGTATTTGTAGATTTTTCTTCAATAACTATTTTTTCTTTTTGTACCCCCATTTCTATTGCTTTTATCATAAATCTCTTCGCTTCTGGTTCTTTCCATAACTTTTTTGTTATTTTTCCAAATCCTCCTGAAAAGAATACCATAACTCTCTAAACTCAAGTGATTTATCTTTCTTGATTAATTATTATTCTAAAAATATTAGAATATACAACTAACATTTGAGTTTTTGTACATTATTAATTTGCAGAAAAGGGGAACTTATTGCTATTTCTACATTTTCCACCATAATCATAAGAGAATAAAATCGTTACTACAAGTGCTATTAGGGTAATTCCTTTGTTATTTTTCTTCATTTTAATTTGTCGCCTCTTTTGTTTATTTTTGATTTTATTTTTCCTGTATTATGGTTACAAAAATAATTTCTTTTTCTATTTTTTTACTATAAGTTCTGAAAAAGTATAAATAATTAGCAAATAAGAAGTTATTTGCTAATTACTCATCTTTTAAATACTTTTCCCAGTCCATAAAAGCATGACCTATTCTTAAGACTAATGCCTTAGAATTTTCTTCATCAACTATATAAAATACTATATAATTCCTTACATTAATTTTTCTAATGTTTCTATGTCCAGTCAAACTCTCACTTAAAATAGGCATACTTGTTGCTATATCTTCTAAATTTTTCAATTCTTGCTTAAATAAAATCTTATATTTGTCTGCTATAATATCTCCTGTTAAACTATATCGCAGATATGAAATAATATCTTCTAAATCTTTTTCAGCAGTATCTGAAATTTCCACTATATATCTTTTCATAGTATTACTCCAGTCTTTTATATACTATCTATTCTAGCAAAAGCTTCATCTAAAGAAATCACTTTATTTTCTTTTATATCATCTAATCCTTCTTGTAACTTTTCTTTTAAATCTTTCTTACTCTTTATTGTTACACTATCTGGTGCCTCTGTATCAATATACGATAATTTTAAATACCCAATAAAATTAATAACTTGATTGGTAAGTTCTTCTGGTAATGTTTCAATTTCATTGTATAATTTTTGTTTTTCTATAGACATATTAATTACCTCCATAATAAATTTATGTTATTATTATATCATTTTCCCTTACAAAAATATATGAATTTGAAAAATATTTTATATATTAAAACTAATTATATTTTTCTAGAATAACATTTTATAGAAAGAGGAACTTATTGCTATTTCTACATTTCCTACCATAATCATAAGAAAACAAAATCGTTACTACAAGTGCTATTAGGGCGATTCTTTTTTTATCTTTTGTTCTCTTCTTTAAAATTCTGGATTGGTTAAGTTTTGTTCTGCTTTAATAATAGTTTGAATGATTTCTACTGACTTTTCTAAATCGTTATTTTTAATAACATAATCATAAAGTCCAATTTTGGATTCTTCATAATCAAAACGATTTAATCTTAATCGAATTTCCTTTAAATCTGGTTTATCAATGCGGTTTTTTAATCTTTTTTCTAATTCCTTTTTGGGAACACGTAAAAAAATGGTAATTACTTTTGTATCTTTTCTTAATAGTTCAATTAGGTTTTCTGTACCATTTACATCCATATCTTTTACTATGATTTTTCCACTTTTAATTTTCTCATTCATTAATTTACGAGAAGTACCATAATAATGTTCATGATGGATGTTATATTCATAAAGCTCATCGTTTTCAATCATCTGTTCAAATTCTTTCGTAGAAACAAAATAATAGGTTTGCCCTGAAATATCTCCAGGCCTTTTCGGTCTATCTGTGTAAGAAGGAAGAGATTCTACTTGGTCCATTCTTTTAATTAATTCCCTTTTTATCGTATCTTTTCCTGCACCCGATACTCCAGATAACAACACTAACATCTTGTCACCTTGCCTTCTGCAATTTCATTCGCTGCAAGAGTAACAGCAGAAGCCTCTTTTGCATTTGTCATAACAGGTGCTCCTGCTGCGATTTGTCTTGCTCTTTTAGATGTCATAACAATTAAAGCATAACGATTCTCTGCCTTTGTTAATAATTCATTCACACTTGGTTTTACCATCATAATGATTTTCCTCCCCTATTCTTCTATTTCTTCTTTCTCAAATCTACCTGCTACCGTCTCAGGCTGTACAGCAGATAAAATAACATGACCAGAATCCATAATAATGACTGCTCTTGTTCTTCTTCCATAGGTAGCATCAATAGCCGTTCCTTTGTCTTTTGCCTCTTGTACTAATCTTTTAAGAGGTGCAGACTCTGGACTGACAATTGCTATAATTCGATTTGCTGAAACGATATTTCCAAAACCAATATTAATTAGTTGCATTATTTCCATCCTTTCTATTCTATTCAATATTTTGAACTTGTTCACGAATATTTTCTATTTGCGTTTTTATCTCTACTACTAAATTTATAATAGTAAGCTGATTTGCTTTTGAACCAATTGTATTGGTTTCTCGGTTCATTTCTTGGGTTAAAAAGTCTAATCTTTTTCCAATTGGATTTTGGTCCTCTTTTTTAAGCAATTGTCTAAATTGTGCAATATGACTTTTTAATCTAGTAATTTCTTCTTCTACAGAACATTTATCAGCATAAAGCACTACTTCTTGTTCTAGTCTTGCTTGGTCTACTATATCAGTCTTTAATAATTCCTGGATTCTTTCTTCCAATTTTACTATATAATTTCCAATAAGTCCAGTAGAATTTTGCAAAACTTGGTTGGTTTTATCCTCTATATCGGCTAATCTATTTTCCAAATCTTGTGCTAACTTTTCTCCTTCTATTTTTCTCATTTGCCTTAACTCTTCTATTGCTTTTTGAATCGCCACTAACAGTTCGGACCAAATTAATTCTTCCTCCTCTTGATGTTCTAATTCTAGCACTCCTGGAAATTTAGCTAAATTCATAACAGAGATATCTTGAATGATGTTTGTTTCTTCTGCTAGCTGTTTTAACTCCTTGATATAACATTTGGCAAGTTCTTGATTAATTTTAACTTCTTGCCCTATTTTACTTCCATTTCGGAAGGTAATAAACACATCTATTTTTCCTCTTGCTATATGGTTTGTTAATTCTTTTCTTACACGCTGTTCTAGATAACTAATTTCTCTTGGCATTTTAATTGTAAAATCAGCATATCGATGATTAACTGATTTTATTTCTACTGTATACTCCCTTGCTTCTTTTTCATATTGCCCTCTTCCATAACCTGTCATACTTATCATCATTCTTTTTCTTCACTCTTTTCTTCTTTTATTTCTTTTTTGGGCTTAGTTTTTGCTTTTGAAGTAGTCTTGTTTTTGCTTTCTTTGGTAGTAGCTACTTTTTTCTTTTTGGTTT
>DBFJJM010000059.1:0-2195 GCA_048393175.1 Candidatus Merdicola sp. | reverse complement strand
TTTGCTGTGCTTTTACTGTTTTCATTTTTTTCGCTAAAAGCCTACCTTTAGATGGATTTTGTCTGGTGATATTTTCTTGTTTGTAAGCAACACTTTGATAGATTTGATTCCATTTTTCTTGTTGTTTTTCTTGTTTTCGTTTTTCTTCTGCCGCTATTTGATTCTGTTTTTGAATTCCTAAATTTCGTTTTGTAACATATTCTAAATATCCAATTTGTTCATAAGTGAATCTTGCTTTTGTTTTATTTTCAATTTGTTCTAAATGTAGAATACAATTTGCTGTTTTTTCTAATAAGGTTTCATCATGTGAAATATAGACAATAGGCTTATCTAAAGTCTGAATAAATTGCTCTAGCCACTCTAAAGTAGCTAAATCTAAATCATTTGTTGGTTCATCTAATAGTAAGATATCTGGATGATTCCACAAAATTTTAGCCATTTGTAATTTTACTTTCTCACCTCCACTTAGAAAGCTTATTGGTATTGGTTTTTCTATATATTTTTTAGGAAAACCAATTTGAGAAAAAATAGCTTCTAGTTCATAAAAAAGTGAATATTTTTCATATTGGACTTCAGAAGTAGGGGTATCTTTTAGGAAATATTCCTCTACTGTTTGAGAAAGCCACTTGGTATTTAAAAACTGCTCTAGATAACCTATTGTACCAGAAGTTTTCACCTCTCCTGTTTGAATTATGTAGTCTTGTATTTCCAAAGGACAATAAATTGCTTTTAGTAAAGTAGACTTTCCATTTCCTTCTTCTCCGATAATAGCCAATTTATCCTTTTTTCCTACTGTTAAGGTAAGGTCTTGTATTAATTTTCTTCCTGTTTTTATTTGAAGAGTAAGATGTTTTATTTCTAAATGAGGCATCCTATCACTACCTTTCTAAAAAAATGCGTAAAACAAACCATAGGTCTGCTTTACGCATTTTTTATTCTTACTTATTCTTAAAAATAGATGTATCCATTCTTATAAAGACACGAAGAAAAAACCTAATTGGTTGTTTACTTTTTATTCGTTTTATGATTTATAAGAAAACATATACATCTTTTTTTACCTCTTTTTTTCTATTTTGCCATTTGCTGTTTTAAATATTCTGCTTCTTGTTCTAAATCTAATCGGACAAATAAAGGAGTTGCTTGTTTTACCACTTGATTTTGTTGTTTATACTCTAGATAGTCTTTTAGAGTTTCCCAATTTTTTAATTCTTGTTGCATGATTCCCATTTGCTTAAACATATTGTCTGTTGTCTCTTCCATAAATGGTTTTATTAAAATAGCTATTTTTCTTAAATTTTCGATTAAGTGGTACATTGTACTTTCTAACTGTTCTGTTCTTTGTTCTTTATACGCTACCCATGGCATTGTTTCATCAATATATTTATTGGTCCTTGAAACAATTTTCCAAATTTCATCTAATGCATTACTAATATGAAATTCATCCATTTGTGTTTCAATTGAAAGGATTTTATTTTTCGTAAATTGTTCTAATTCAGAATCGATATCTGAATTAGACTTTGGTTTTTGTGGAATATTACCCCCAAAATATTTATTTACCATTCCAATGGTTCGATTTAATAAATTTCCTAAATCATTGCATAACTCTGAATTAAATCTTTCTACAAAGCCTTCTGGAGTAAATAAGCCATCTTGCCCAGAAGATAATTCTTTTAATAAAAAATATTTTGTAGCATCTAAACCATATCTATCAATTAATGTTTCTGGATAAATTACATTTCCCTTTGATTTAGACATTTTCCCATCTTTCATCAAAATCCATCCATGTGCATATAGTTTTTTGGGTAATGGTAAGTCAAGTGCCATTAAAAAGATAGGCCAATAAATTCCATGAAATCTTATAATATCTTTTCCTACAATTTGTAAATCAGCAGGCCAATATTTTTTAAATTTACTTTCCTCTTCTGTTAGATACCCTAATGCTGTTATATAGTTAGTAAGGGCATCAAGCCACACATAAATAACATGCTTTTCATCGTCTTTTACTTTAATTCCCCAGTCAAAAGTAGTACGGGTTACACATAAATCTTCTAATCCTGGTAATATAAAATTATGAAACAATTCATTTTTTCGAGAAACTGGTTCGATAAAATTAGGATTATCTTCATAAAATTGAATTAGTCTTTGTTGGTATTTTTTCATATTAAAAAAATAGGCTTCTTCTTTCATTTTTGTAA
>DBFJJM010000058.1:0-17536 GCA_048393175.1 Candidatus Merdicola sp. | reverse complement strand
AAAAAATAAAACCAAAAAGAAAATGTAATTTTCTATTTATTTTTTTTACTAAGTTGTATATAATAACATTTAGAAAGAAGATTTCTAGATGTTATTTTTACTTAAAAAGGATGGTTTTTTATGAATCAGAAAACAGCAGAAAAAAGAATACAGGAATTAAGAAAGCAGTTAGAGTATTATGCTAAACTGTATTATGATGAAGATAATCCAGCCATTTCAGATTTTGAATATGACATGCTAATGAATGAGCTAAAAGACTTAGAAAAGCAATATCCACAATTTATTACAAGTGATTCTTTAACGCAAAAAGTAGGAGGACATGTTAAAGAGGAATTTCAAAAAGTAGAGCATGTAGTTCCTTTGCAAAGTCTTCAAGATGTATTTTCTTTTGAAGAATTATATGATTTTGAAAAAAAGGTACAAAAAGCGGCAAAAGAATATGATTTTCCTTCTCCACAATACGTAGTGGAAACAAAAATTGATGGTCTTTCTTGTGCATTAGAATATGTGAAAGGAGAATTGGTAAGAGGGGCAACAAGAGGAAATGGTATAATAGGAGAAGAGGTAACAGAAAATTTAAAGACTCTTGCTCATATTCCTAAAAAGCTAAAAGAAGAGATTAACATTACAGTAAGAGGAGAAGTATTTATTGGAAAAAAAGAATTTGATGAGTTAAATGAAAAAAGAGAAGTACTAGGAGAAGTGTTATTTGCAAATGCAAGAAATGCGGCAGCAGGTTCTTTAAGACAACTAAATAGTAAAATAACAGCTCAAAGACCATTAGATATTTTTATTTTTAATGTACAAAAAATAGAAGAAAAAGAGTTTCAATCTCATTATGAGGAATTACTTTATTTAGAATCAATTGGTTTTCATGTTAATCCTGTTAAAATTTTATGTAATAATATAAAAGAGGCAATTAGTGCGATAGAAAAGATAGGAGAAGAAAGAGAAACTCTTTCTTTCGGAATTGATGGGGCAGTTGTTAAGGTGGATAATTTAGCATTAAGAGAAAGAATGGGGACTACTTCAAAAGTACCAAAATGGGCCATTGCCTATAAATATCCACCGGAAAAGAAAGAAACGATTTTAAAAGATATTGTATGTCAAGTAGGAAGAACGGGTGTTATTACACCTATGGCTATTTTAGAGCCGGTAAAAGTAGCGGGTTCTACAATATCGAAAACAACTCTTCATAATGAAGATTTTGTCAAAGAAAAAGATTTGAAAATAGGGGATACAGTTGTTATTCAAAAAGCAGGAGATGTGATTCCAGAAGTAGTAGGAGTAAAGAAGGAAAAACGAGATGGAACACAAAGAGAATTTAATATGCCAACTCATTGTCCTGTTTGTGGAGCAGAGGCACTTAGAGAAGAAGGAGAAGCAGCGATTCGCTGTATGGGAATAGAATGTCCTGCTAAGTCCTTACGAAATATTGTTCATTTTTCTTCTAGAGAAGCAATGGATATTGATGGACTTGGCTATCAAATTATTCAGCAATTAGTAGAAAAAAAGTTAATTCAAAATATTGCTGATATTTATACTTTAACATTAGAACAAATTGCTTCTTTAAAGAAAAATGGTAAAAAGTTTGCACAAAATTTAGTAGAAGCAATTGAAAATAGCAAAAAGAATGATTTATATCGTTTGATTACAGGACTTGGAATTCGTCATATTGGAGTAAAAGGTGCTAAAATTTTAGCAAAACGATATAAATCAATGGAAAACTTGAAAAATGCTAGTATAGAGAGTTTGAGCATGGTAGAAGATGTAGGAGAAATTACAGCCAAAAGTATTTATGAATTTTTTAGACAAGAACAAACTTTAGATTTACTTTCTAAATTGCAACAAGCAGGGGTTAATATGCAGGCAATCCAAGAAGAAAATAAAGACCAAAGATTAGAGGGAAAGACCTTTGTTTTAACTGGCTCTTTAGAGCATTATACAAGAGAGCAGGCTAGTCAAATGATTGAAACGTTAGGAGGGAAAACCTCTTCTTCTGTTTCGAAAAAGACAAGCTATGTATTAGCTGGAGAAGAAGCGGGAAGTAAATTAGAAAAGGCACAAAGATTAGGAGTGGAAATTCTAACAGAAAGCCAATTTGAAGATATGATAAAATAACAAAAAAGGAGAAGAAAATGGATGGAACCTATACCTTTGAAAGGTTTGAAAAAGAATTAGATGAGGGGTATCAGTTATATTATACGTATGTGAAAAATCGTTATGTATTGTTTAAAACAGCAGAAAATTGCTATACACAAAAATTAATTTCTGACCATGAGAAAAATCCACAGCCTAAAGTATTAATTGTAACACATAAAAGAGTAAAGGAAATGTTTCCTTGTATGGAGGATATTGAATATAAAGTAGAAGGATAGAAAGGGGTATTCAAATGAAGAGAAAAATGGAACAAGGTGTCACAATGATTGCCTTAATTGTAATGGTTACTGTTTTGATTATTTTAGCAGGTGTGGTGATTCGTTTTTCAGTAGGAGACAATGGGGTGGTAGATAAGGCAAAGGAAGCCAAAACAGAAGTGGAGAAAAGAGAGGCTACAGAAGAAATTTTAGTAGCATTAAATAAAGTGTATGCAAAAAGCAATATTCCTACTTCTCCAGATGGAGCAGATTTACTAAAAAATAATTTGAAAAATGAATTAAATGTAGAAAATCAAGTAGACTTAACGAATGTTATTATTATAGATGCTAATAACATTCAAATTACGTATAAAGGAATAACGATTACAGTGGATTCTGAACTAAATATAAAGTAAGGCAAAGATAAAAATAGTAGAGAAGCAAAATTCTCTACTATTTTTGAACTATTTTATGATTTTACGATTTGAGTTATTCTAAATTGTTTAAGATATTTGGTAAAATTTGTTTCTTTCTTGAAACAACATTTTCTAACATAGCAGTATGATTATCTAAAGGTACACCAAAAGCCTTTTCTACAACTGGAGAAGAATCTCCTAAACTAATAATTTTAGAATTGGAATTTAATATATCCGTTACAGTAAATACATATAAATCTAATTTTTCTTTTTCAATTTCATCATTAATAGCAGCTTCAAAATAAGGTTGGTTTGTAAAAACCCCATCAATATCTGCTGTATTAATTTGAGCGATTTTAAATTTCTTTCCATCTTTTTCAAATAATTTAGAGTCAATATTAATAACTTGTTCCGGAGAAAAATCACTAATATCTGTTCCTGCTTTTAATAATTCCATACCATAAGAAGAAATATCGATATTCGCAATGGTTGCTAACTTTTGTGCAATCGTAATATCTTCTTTTGTACAGATTGGAGATTTAAATAATAAGGTATCTGAAATAATAGCACTTAGCATTAAAGTAGCCATAGCAGGAGTAATATCTAATTCATATTCTTTGTACATTTTATATAATACAGAAGAAGTACATCCAATCGGTTCTGCTCTATAATAAATGGGATGAGAAATAGAAAAGTTCATTGTATGATGGTCAATGACTTTTAGAATATTTGCATTTTCAATATTTTCTACTGTTTGACTTGTTTCATTGTGGTCTACTAAAATAACATTTTGTTCATTTTCTACTACTTGAATTGTTCTAGGATTTTCCATACCAATATAGCTAAGAGCATATTGGGTTTCTTTATTTGGATTTCCTAAAGCAACTGCTTCTACATTTTCATTTCCTAAGTTTTTTTCTAGGTTTTCCATGACAAAAGCAGATGCAATAGAATCTGTATCTGGGTTTTTGTGACCAAATATTAATGTTTTATTTGTCATAAGTATTGCCTCCTTTGTAAATTTTAGCTTTACATAACTATTATTATACACTAAAAAGTGGTAAAAAGTCAATCTTTTGGTAAAAATTCTTGCTTTCTATTATTGTATAATATGAAAAACTATGTTAAATTAAAACCATAATTTAAAAGGAGAGTAAAAAGGATACTAGCTAATGGCTTCATTTCTTGTAAACAAGTTTAGTAGAAAGAAGTTTAAAAAGATGAATAATAAAAAAATAAAATACGATTTTGAACAAAACATGGAAGATTTTATTTTCTCTTTATTTTCTTACAGTAGTTTAGTACAAGAAACAAAAGAGAGCCTAAAAATCGCTGGTAAAAAATTAGGAAATTTAGGATGGACCGTACCAGAAGAAGTACCAATCCCTTTTCTTACAGAAATAGTGGAAGAAAAGTATGTTGGTACTATTTATGCACAATTAAAAAGCCTTACTTCTTTTAATGAAAAGTTATATGGGACAAAAGATTTTGCTAAAATAGAAGAAGATATTATAAATAGAAATATTCTGTTTCATGGAAGAGGATTTAACATTGGGAAAGTAGAAGTAATTCAAATGGCAAATGCAATTGAATCGGTATGTTCTATTTGTGAGATAATAAATAGTGTAGAAAAAATAGGATAAAAAATATACAAAAACAGCTTGACAAACAAAACAATCCCCATTATAATAAATAATTGTTAGGAGAAAAGTGCAGGTGTAGTTCAATGGTAGAATTCCAGCCTTCCAAGCTGGCTATGCGGGTTCGATTCCCGCTACCTGCTCCACTTAACAAAATCGTAAATTCTAGTTATTTTGCTATGAAAAACTCTTGACAAATAAAACAATTCTTATTATAATAAATAACTGTTAGAAGAAAAAATGCAGGTGTAGTTCAATGGTAGAATTCCAGCCTTCCAAGCTGGCTATGCGGGTTCGATTCCCGCTACCTGCTCCAAAAGATATAATCGTCGCACCAACGACGTTAGTTAGAAATCAACTGAAATATGTTGAGTTTTTTGTTGATTAAATTCTTCAACAAAACTAGCAAAGAAAGGATTGGTGTGATATGATTAGGATAATTAAAAAGCAAATCAATATGAGTGATGAACTCGAGAAAAAAATTAAATGGTCTTGCAAATTTAGTAATCAATCTTATGAAATCATAGAAGGTTGTTTACGTATTGTGGAACATACTAATTTAGCGTATGTAGAACCACACAAAGTCATCATTGATGGTAAGTTATACTTATTCTTAAATGAACATAAACATTTTTACATAGGTAATTTAAAGAAGAAAATACCTATTGCTGATTTATCAGATTACATAGCAAGGCATTAATTTGAGAGTTTATACTCCCACTATATTGGTTTATTTTGTCATACAAAAAATCAATGTAAATTATTAAGGTGTCCTTGTTATGTGACACCTTTTTTGGTGCCTTTCACAAATCCAAAGTTGAAAGGAGAATGATAAAAATGGATAAGGAAAGGAAATCAGCAGGTATTTATATTAGAGTAAGTACCGAAGATCAAGCACGTGAAGGTTTTTCCCTAGGAGAGCAAAAAGAAAAATTATTACAGTTGTGCAAATTTAAGGAATATGAAGTATTTAAAGTCTATGAAGATGCAGGAATATCTGCTAAAGATATGGAACATAGACCAGCATTTCAAGAAATGTTAAATGACATTAAAAACGGTAAAATCAATTATATTGTTGCTTACAAACTAGATAGAGTAACTCGTTCTGTACGTGATTTAGAAGAACTAATTACCAAACTAGAACAATATAACTGTTATTTAGTTTGCGATAGAGATGATGTTAATACCTCTACTGCAAACGGAAGATTTTTCGTTAGAATGCTAACAGTATTATCACAACTAGAAATTGAGATAGTTAGTGAAAGAACAAAATTCGGATTAAATGGTGCAATTAAATCTTGCCATTTACCAGGACCCGCTCCACTAGGGTATAAAAAAGCAGAGAACAAAAAAACAATTATTGATGAAACTACCAAACCTGTAATTGAGAGAATCTATAAAATGTATTTAGAGGGTAAAAGTTTTCAGCAAATTTCAAATATCTTTAATGAAGAAAAACTATTAAGTCCAAAACACTGGAAAGATACCACTATTCAAAAAATTATTGATAACAAAATTTATATGGGAGATTATGAGCAATATAAGAGAATTGCCAAAAAAGAGCAAAAAGAGCCAGTATTATATATGAATGTGGTAGAACCGATTATATCTCGTGCAGTATGGGAAGAAGTACAACTACAAAAAGAGAAAAATCAAAGAACTTACACAAGAGATAGAGTTTACTTATTTTTTCAAAAGATTAAATGTCCTACTTGTGGCAGAATAATGAAGTGTAAAGGTTCAGGTGGTAAGAAGAAAAAGTATATGTATTATAACTGTGAACATTGTCATTTAAATTATCGTGAAGATAAAATTGAAGAATGTTTAATGAATTTTATCTATGACCTATTAGAATATGATATGGCAGTTAAAAAGTATTTCTTACCTATTCTAGCAGACCATAAGCCGACAAAAACGGATGATATAGATAAAGAGATGAAACTACTAGAAAAACAAAAAGAACGCATTAAAAAGGCATATATGAGTGGCATTGTTGAAATGGAAGATTTTTCGGAAGATTACAAACTCATTGAAGAAAAGATGGAATTACTAGAACAAAAAAGAAATGAAATTGTAAATTTAGACAATATTACTTTTACACCACAGCAACTAATGGCAGATAGAGATATTGAAAGAGAAGAAATGATAAGGCTAGATACTTTAAATAAAACCCTTAAAATAAACTGGGAAAGCAAAACAAAAGATGAAAAACAAGAGTTTATCTCTAAATTTGTTGAATTCGTTATCTTAATAAAAGATGATAAAAACGAACTCCATATTGATAAAATAAATTTCAGAAAAAGTTATATAGACAACTTAATTAAGTTTTTAGATAAAGGTATTTTAGATGTATTAGTTCCTGTTGAAATAAATGGAAAAGAAGAATGTATTTTAGGCACAGGAAATATAACTGATGAGCAAGTAGAGGAATATATAGACAGATTAAATGAATATTACGAAACAAAAATCTATGAAATTTATGAGAAAGTTGATAATGAAACAGGAAAAATAATTGGTGAATTCACTCCTAAAAATAATGAAAAAATTATACGAATATTACCAATATCATCAAAAGAAAGTAAAACTAAATCACTAATAAAAAAAGAAGATATAGACACACGATATGGTATTGTTACCTATAATCCAAAGAAAAAAGTAGTAAAAAATAAGAAAGGAAATGATTAAATTATGAAAATAGAATATACAAGAGTTGGAGATTATGAATTACCAAATTTAACTTTAAAAAGTCAAAATATAGTAACCATTAACAAGTATGGAAGATTAAGACTTAACTATCTGAAAGAGAATAACAAGCCACTTTATACTACGTTACTTATGAAAAACGAACTAACAAATCATCTTGTTTCAGTTAGTAATGAAGCAGAAAACAGACTAAATATCTTAATAGAAAATTACAAAATATCAGATAAAAGACTATCTGAAAAAAACAAAGAAATTAACCAACTTGAATGGGTAAAACTGATGAACAATTATAAAAATATGGCTGAAGAAATTATCTTAAAGGAACTAATATATACTTAAAAGTGTGTGAGGACAAATCTACTTTTTTGTCCTAGCCAGCACTGAAAACCTACTCCCATACGTTTTCAATTTATGGGAAGTCCCATACCCTCTACGAAATAAAGGAACTTTTAATTTATGAGAACAAGAAATAAGAAAATTAATGTGTATCTAAATGAAGATGAAAAGAATATTTTATTAGAAAAATCTAGTCAAGCCAAATTATCTCAATCAGATTTTTTAGAATGTTAATTCAAGATTATTCGAAAAAGAAAGTCTTAAATAAAGATATTGGTGAAGCAATAAATTCCTTATCTAATATCTCTAATAACCTATCTAAATTTTCAGATAAATTCAATAGGCTTTGTTATTATAATTTTGTGGAATTTTTAGATGAGCAAATTTCTAATATTAACAAATCAATCAATAAACTTCAAAAGTAAAATAGTATAAAAAAGGCAATGCAAGTTTGAAGTGCATTGCATTTTAACTTTTTCTAAAATTTAAAATCTAAAAATACATAATTATTCATATTATAAGAAAGATTATCATCAATCATTTTTTTTGAAATTATGCAGTTTTGAGATATGCGTTCACCATTAACTATTGGATCAATATATCTTACCTTTGCCTCAAGATGAACAAAATAAACATTTTCTGGTTTATTTTTTGAAACTTGAACTTTTTTGGCTTTTTTCCAAATATGAAATACATTCCTATATTCAGAAGATTCTATAATATCTATTACTTCACTTTCTTTTAGTTTATATAAATCTTGTTTTGATATTTTTCCTTGATTACTTAATCTTTTTAAAATGTCAGCTATAAACTGCATAGAATATCTAGTCCTATCCTCTCTATAAATAATAGATAATCTACTTGTAACTTCAACAAAACTTCTAGCAATTCTATTAGTTTTAAAGCCCATTTCTATTTCATTATCTTGATTGGTTTGTATTTCAATGTCATTATAGATTTCCTTAATACTTTCAATGCTTAATAATCGGTAAGTAAACAAGGCATTAGATAAAGAATACTCTAATCTATCCGCAGATAATTTTGGAGTATCATTATCTGCAATTGAATAAATATGATAATCATCTACTTCTGATATATCAATATTATCTCTTTTTAATAGTTCCATTATTTCATTAGAATTTTTAATTGTAGCAGTTGTTAAATCTTCGGTTGACTCTTGTGTCATATAATCTCCATTTAGAAAATCTACACAATGCTTAAATACTGGTGTTGCTATATCGTGAAATAAACCTGATAAAGTTTGTTTCTTATCACGAGTAAAATGCCAAACAATTAAAGCAACAGCAACTGAATGATCTAAACTTGAAAAGAAAAATTCACTTTCAAATAAATCAGAATAAATAGTACCACAAGTAACACTTATAAATTGTTGTGATAACAACTCTTTTGTATTTATATAATCATTTAGCCATACTGGAAAACTTGGTTCCAAAATCTCAAAATATTTTTTTATTTCCTCATTCAAATTAGAATAATAATTATCCATTTAGTTCACTCCTTTTATAAATATATTTATATTATACTATAAATTCAATTATTTTCATATACTCCCACTTGAAATAATCTTAATATCTGATATAATTTATTTATCAGTTGATGAATCAACTAATCTTTAAGCCTTAATTTTCGCATACGTGTATCGTTAAGGCTCCAGAGGATATGCGGGTATAGTTTAGTGGTAAAATGTCGTGCTTCCGACCCGAAGAGACGGGTTCGATTCCCGTTACCCGCTCCACTTAATGTTCTTATGGGATTTATTTATCCCATTTTTTTATGTCCAAAACTTGTTTCATTTTTTTATTTATTATATAATTGAATTGTTAAACAAATAGTAATTTGAAAGTGAGATGTAGTTATATGCAAAACATCATAATTTTAGGTGCTAATGAGGGTATTGGTTTTTATTTAGCAAAACATTTGTTAGAAAATGGCAATAATATAGGAATATTAGATATAAATACTAATAATTTAGAGGAATTAAGAAAAAAGTATCCTAAACAACTGTTAATATTAAAATGTGATGCTCGAAAAGACAATGAAATAGAAACTTCTGTTAAATTATTTTTCGACAAATATAAAAGTATAGATGTAGCAATTCATAATGCTTGTAGGTGTACTTTTCAAGCAATGGAAGAAACTCCAGAAGAAACTTATAAAGATGTATTTGATATAAATTACTTTGGTGCATTAAGGCTTACAAGAAATGTCGTAAAATATATGAAAGATACTGGTGGAAAAATAATTTTTACTTCTTCTGGAGTTGGTGTTATGGGGTTCACAAAAATAAGCCCTTATGCCTCTAGCAAAGGTGCTATTGAATCATTAGCAAAATGTATGAATATTGAATATAAAAAATACAATATTTCTTTTCATATATTTCATCCACCACTAACTAATACAAAATCAGCTTCACCATTACCTGTGCCAAAAGAATTTATGGCTAGTCCAGAAAAAGTAGGAATTGGTTTAGCAAAACATATAAATAAAAAATCTTTTATTATTTGTCATAGCTTATCTCAAAAAATTCAAACAATGGGTTGTTATTTATTCCCTATAAAAATGGGAAAATTAATGAGTAAAATGACTGATGCTTATGAAGAAGAGTCCAAATCAAAAGTGAAAAAACTATAATATAAATTACAATTTGTTGAAGTATTTACCCTGCAAATATAATATAAAAATAATTTAATGTAAATATGCTTTTTATGTGCCGTGTAATTATTGATTTATCAGCTTTTTGTAAAAAATCCTATAAGAACACTCCGACCAAAACGCATAATCGTTTGCACTAGATGAGAGGAGGATGATTAAATCAACTGTAAAAGGTTGATTTTTTTCGTACCTAAATATTGAAATTTTAGGAAAGGTGTAATGTTGTTTTTTTATTTTCAACTAGTATTAGGTGACTTGTAAAAGTAATTTCCAAAAGAAAAAGTAAATGCCAAATTTAAGAGAAACGTCAATTTTTAGACGTTTCTTTTTGTATAAATATTGATTTTTTGAATAAAATTGTGTAATATTAATTTACAGAAACGAGAAATTGAGCATAATTAGTAAGCAAAAGTAATTTTTTTGAAAATTTATGTAAGATTAAATTCCTTCTGCTTTAGGTCATATTTAATTAAAAGATGTTTCTAGGGTTTTTATCATTTAAAAAAATGATTTATTTAAATTTTAAAAGATATGGTTGTAGTGTAACCATATCTTTTTCAATCCTTTGTATATTTAATTTCTTTAGTATCTCATTTCCATACAAAAACTCAAATGCTTCATATGGAGTTTTTCCATTTAAAGAAGCTCTTGGTGTGGAATTGATATGTGAAAACATTAGGTTTAAATCTTCTTGCGTTAAATTTTTTAATGACCTACTGTTAGGTAGAATATCTCTAACATGATTATGATTGTTTTCTACATGAGGTTTTTGACTAGGAGATTGGGGCTCACGATAGAAAATATTTCCTCGTATTTCTCCTGTTTCAATATTCACTTCAAACAATTCACATTTTTCAAATTCAGTTCCCCTATCAGTTAATAACAATGAAAACAATTTAGTGTAATCATTTTTTAATGTTTCCTGTAGAGAGTCTAATGTGCTACCCATAGATTCAGATGTTTTTTCTGTGTGTAAAAAGCCTATCATTAATCCTGTATTTTGAAATATGAAAGTTTGAATATATGGTCCCTCCTGATGATTGTATACAGTGTCCATTTGTGTTGTTGGAATAGTAGGATTTTTTTCTATGAATTCTAAATAATCTTTGTATTTTCTTCCTTCGTAATTAATGGGTTCTTTACGTTTTTTAAGTTTTTTTCTTTTTCTCATAGAAACTTGTCTACGTAGGGAAAAATTGTTAATACCATAGTCTTGAAATATACCACTTTCAATATACCTATATAGAGTTTTAGAGCAAACTTTAATTTCAGGATGGTTTTCTAAAATTTGATAAACAGATTGTCCTTTTTTTAGGAGTGGTTTTAAGATATCTACAATATTTAACATTTCTTTTGTGGTTAAATTAACACCTTCTCTAGAATCTTTTAAAGTATACAGATAATCTTGGTGAGCTTGTTTAGCATAGTAGAAATATTTATCTAACCTACATTTAGAAATACTTGGACAAAGATTACATACGCCAACTTTTCTATCTCTTCTTAAACACTTAATTTCTTCGTATTCAGAACATTTCCCATGACATATTCTACATTCCTTAAATTTAGTACAAGTAATTGGATTGTTAAAAGGGTTTCTTGGTTTTAATTTTCTTCTGTTTTTAATTTCTTTAGAAACAGTGGAAATATCTTTATTGATAATTCTTGCAATTTCAGTTCTGATAATTGATTTTCAAGACCTTCTTGAATTTTCTTTCTATCTTCTAAAGATAAATGAGCATTTTTCATAGCATACCTCCATTTAACCCTAGAAACATCTGTATTTGATTATACTATCTGGAACTTAATCTTACAAATTCAATTTTGTGTAAGAGTTAGTTCCTAGTTTAAATATGATATTTGGAAATTACTTTTACAAATTACTTCAACTAGTATTTTTTCAAATCTCTTTAACAAGTTTGCATATTTATTAAAATTATGTTAAAATATATATATATAACATATAAAGATGTAAAGGAGATAGCATTATGATGTACAGACAATTAGAGGAGAAAGAGGCAAGAGTGGGATTGGTAGTAAGATTCACATTTTCTGATACTCAATGTGGGGCAACTATTATAGGGATTAATAAGGAAAAAAAGTATCCATATCTTGTCCGACTTGAAGATGGGAGGTTAGATGGAGCTAAATTGGGTTGGCTAGACATACCTATCGAAGAAAGTTAAATTTACATCTCTGCTCTTGTATTTTTATTTACAAGAGCAGTTTTTTATAATTTTAGTAAATCTGGGACTTTCTTGTTTTTCATGTAAGCTCCCCTTATAGCAAATCCAAAGCCATAAGGTTTTTCTTTATATAAATCTGATATTTTATAATTTTATGCAAATATGCTTTTTTATGTGCTATGTAATTATTGATTTATCAGCTTTGTGTAAAAAGTCCTATAAGAACACTCTAACCATTTAGAAAAAGCATATAGATTATGAAAATAGTAAAATGTAAAAAGCTGATATACCTTAATATATCAGCTTTTTTGTGTTTTGGAGCTTCCAGCCAGAATCGAACTGGCGACCTCAGCCTTACCATGGCTGCGCTCTACCTACTGAGCTATAGAAGCATATAGTAAGGAATGAATCTAGGATTCATCCGAATTAGTTATGTTTTTTAGTGCTTTTTTTCGAATTCTTTGAATAGCATTATCAATTGATTTAACAGGAGCTCCTAATTTATCTGCAATATCTATATAACTTTCTCCTTGAATATAACTATTTAATACTTGTTTTTCAAAACTACTTAAGGATTGGTCAATTGTATTTTCTACAGTTTTATAATATTCCTGTTTGGTAATTGTGTCAAGAGGGTCTTCTACTAAATTACTATTAAAAATCTCCATTAACTCTGTATCTTCATCGTCTTCATAAGCAGAAGTATTTAATGAAAGATAAGAATTAAGTGGCATATGCTTTTGACGATTGGATGTTTTTATTGCAGTAATTAATTGTCTTTCGATACATAAATTTGCAAAAGATTTAAACGAATTTTGTTTATCTCCTTCATAACTTTTAATTGCTTTATAAAGTCCAATCATACCTTCTTGAAAAATATCTTCTTTTTCTGCACCTATCATAAAATATTTACTTACTTTTCGATTGACAAGGGGCTGATATTTTGCTAAAAGGTAATTAAGAGCGGACGTATCACCATTTTTAATACTTTGTACTAAAGATTCATCACTTTTATTTACATAGTCATCATTAGAAGAAAAAAAAGCATTTGTTGCACCCATGTGTGAATTATACCTCCTGTGTGTGATACTGCAAGTATTATAATCTGCTAAAATCGGTAATGTCAAGAGGAAAAGTGATTTTTTTCATTCTTTTGGCTATTTTTCTTCAAAAAAGTAAAATTATGTAAATTAAAATTGTAAAAATCTTTTCTATATAATATAATAGTAGCAAAGGAGGAATAAAAAATGGCTTTTGATGGATTGGTGACAAAATCAATTGTTGAGGAATTAAGTGGAGAAATACAAGGAGGGAAGATTCAGAAGATATATCAGCCAACCAAAAATGAGATTTTACTTAGTCTCTATGCAAAGACAAAACAATATGCTCTACGAATCAATATTGATTCTGCTTGTTATCGAATTCACTTAACAACACATGTTAAAGTAAATCCTCTTAAAGCACCTAATTTTTGTATGTTACTTAGAAAGCATATTCTAGGGTATCGTATAAAAGGTATTTTTAATAATGGATTAGAAAGAATTATCAAAATACAATTAGAGGGTTATGATGAACTAAGAGATTTGATTACGAAAACACTCGTCATAGAGTTAATGGGTAAACATAGCAATATTATTTTATTAAATAAAGATAATCCTATCATAGATAGCTTAAGACATTTAGACAAAGAATCTGGTTCTTATCGAGATATTTTGCCAGCACATGAATATGTTTTTCCCAATAATGAAAAAAAAGATTTTTTCAAGATAAAAGATGCTAATGAATTCAAACAGATGATATTGCCAAAGTTATCAGAACAATCTTTAGAAAAAGCAATAACAGAAACATTTGAGGGGTTTAGTAAAGGATATATTCAATATAAAATAGAAGAAAAGCAGTTATTAAAAAAGGACAAACTTATTGAAGTTCTTTTTGAGGATTTAAAACAAATAACGGAAAAAATAGGAAGTAAGGAAGTCGGATTGACAGAATGGGAAAACCAAAAGGGAAAGAAAGATTATGCAATAGGATTAAAAGAAAAACAGATGCCACTTTCTATTAATTTTGCAGTAGATGACTTTTACGCTGAAAAAGAAGAAAAAGAGCAATTTAATTCTTTTCGTACTCCTTTACTCAAATTAATTTTAGAAAAGTTACAAAAAGACCAAATAAAATTAAAACATATGAAAGAAAAATTAGAAGAGTGTGAAAAAAGTAGTATCTATCAGCTATATGGGGAACTTATAACAGCGAATTTGTATCGTATAGAAGAAGGTCATTTTGAATCAGTTACATTAGAAAATTATTATGAAGACAATAAACCAATTGTGATTCCTCTTGATAAAAAGAAAATGGTTTTAGAAAATGCCAAGCAATATTTTAAGAAATATCGTAAAGCTCAAAACGCAATGGAAATTGTATCTAGTCAAAAAAGCCAAACAGAAAAAGAACTACAATATATAGAAAGTATTATTTATGAATTAGAAGAAGCAAAAACAATACAAGATGTTAATACGATTTATTCAGAATTATTAGAAAGTGGGTTCTTAGTAGAAAAAACAAATTATAAAAAAAGCAAAGAAAAACAAGAAAAAGCACCGTTTCTTTCTTGTACGATAGATGGATTTTTGGTTTGGATAGGAAAAAATAATAAACAAAATGATGAACTTACTACTAAGTTTGCAAAGAAAGAGGATATTTGGTTTCATACAAAAGACATTCATGGAAGTCATATTATTTTGCAGGTTCCAGCAAAAGAAACAAAGATTTCAAGAAAGACATTAGAAAAGGTAGCCCAAATTGCTGCTTTTCATAGTAAAGCAAAATTTTCTCAAAATGTACCAGTTGATTATTGCCAGGTGAAATTTGTAAAAAAACCAGCAGGCAGTAAACCGGGTATGGTCATTTATTCTCATAATAAAACACTCTATGTTATGCCAAAAGAAGAGAAAAAAGAATGACTAGACAAATTTGAAGCTGTTCGGTATAATAGTTTAGCAAGTAACAAAAAGAAAGAAGGAAAGAAAATGAAAATTGGAATCGTAGGACTTCCTAATGTAGGAAAAAGTACAATGTTTAATGCGATTACAAAAGCAGGAGCGGAATGTGCCAATTATCCTTTTTGTACGATTGAACCTAATGTGGGGATGGTACCTATTCCAGATGAGAGATTAGACAAGCTTGCTAAACTTTATCATCCTCAAAAAATAACACATGCTGTGATTGAATTTGTAGATATTGCAGGTCTAGTAAAAGGAGCAAGTAAAGGAGAGGGACTAGGAAATAAATTCTTATCTCATATTCGTGAAGTAGATAGTATCGTAGAAGTAGTAAGATGTTTTAAAGACCCCAATATTGTTCATGTAGACGGAGAAATTGACCCTATACGTGATATAGAAACAATTGAACTAGAACTTATTTTTGCAGATATAGAAACAATTGAAAAACGTTTAGAACGAACAAAAAAACTAGCAAAGGCAGATAAAAAATATCAAGAAGAAATTGAGCTGTTAGAAAAGATAAGACAGACATTAGAAGAGGGTAAGCCAGTAAGAGTATTGCCGTTAACCCAAGAAGAAAAGCAAATGATAAAAGATAGTTTCTTACTTACTTTAAAACCAATTTTATATATTGCCAATGTAGCAGAAGAAAATATAAACCAAACACAGCAAAATAGTTATGTAGAGCAAGTAAAGGAATATGCTACAAAACAGCAGGCAAAAGTTATTCCACTTTGTGTAAAAATAGAAGAAGAATTGGCTTCTTTAGAAGAAGAGGATAAAAAAGAAATGCTAGAAGCTTTAGAGCTTAAAGAGTCTGGTTTAGATAAGGTGATAAAAGCAAGTTATGACTTGTTAGGACTGATGTCTTTTTTAACAGCAGGAGAGCCAGAAGTAAGGGCATGGACCATAAAAAAAGGAACAAAGGCACCAGAAGCGGCAGGCAAAATTCATTCTGATATCCAAAGAGGATTTATTCGAGCAGAAGTGATTTCTTTTGAAGATTTAATAAAAGAAGGCTCTATGATAGCTGCAAAAGAAAAAGGACTTGTACGTTCAGAAGGAAAGGACTATATTATGCAAGAAGGAGATATTGTACTTTTTAAGTTTAATGTATAAAAACAAAATTTTCCAATATGACAAAAAGAATACATTTTCATAAAAATTCTATGAAAAAACAAAAAAGTCTTGCATTCGGAAAAAAAATATAGTATAAATAATAAGAGAAGAAACATAATAATAATAAGAGAATAGGTAAAGTGAGGAGAGTTCATATGAAGAAAAATAAATTAATGAGAGTTGTTTTAGTAATCATTGCATTTGTTTTAACAATTTGTTTTGCAAGTAGTGTACATGCAGAGGATGTAACAGTAGTAAGTCCAAATAATACTTCTGCTACTAATAATGCAGTAGTAAACAACACTTCAAATACAGCAGGAAACGTTTCTGCTCCAAACAATATCAATAGTAGTGTTAGTAATACAGCAAATTCTAGTGCTTATAATAATACAAGCTTACCAAAGACTGGTGTAGAAAGCAATATGGCTGTTTTTGCTATCCTTGCAGTATGTAGCATTTCAGCTGTATATGCCTATAAAAAAATAAATGATTATAAAAACATAAAATAGAAGAACAAGAAATAGGAATGAGGAAAAGGTAGGAAATCTACCTTTTTTTGTTTGGATTTACTTTACTTTTGTCTTGCTTGAATTAAAATGCGATTTTTTGTTTTATTGTTGCAAGTAATTAAAGTGATTTCTCTTTTTCCATTTGTTTCTTGATGAATAGAAGTTTGGTCATCTTCGGATACTTCTGATTGGTCATAAACTAGATAATGTAAGGTTTGATTATCTAAACTAGTAATACGAATTTCATCTCCTTTTTCTAGTTCTCCAATACGACTGAAAAATTTTTTATTATCATAATTATGACCTGCAATACAAAGGTTTCCGATTTCATTTGGGTCTGGACCATAAAATTTACATGGAGCTAATTTTAAAAGCTCATCTGTTGTATTAGATAAAATAGGGTAAGAAAGATTAATTTTAGGAATGTTTATCATTCCAATAACTGGAAGATTTTGATAAATCGTATCGAAAGAAGAGTAAAAGCTATTTGAACCAACTAAATTAGTATTTTGGTTATTAGAATATAAAGTAGATAAATTCATTCTATTAGCTATTTGTTTTCCTATTTTTTCCCTTTGATTAGTGTAATAAGTATGAAACA
>DBFJJM010000057.1:0-9127 GCA_048393175.1 Candidatus Merdicola sp. | reverse complement strand
CGTTTTGAAACTTTATTTTCTTTTTCTTCCTCTAGAAGAACGATTCTTTGTTTTAATTCTTCTATTTCACTTTGGTATCTTCCTTTATTTTCTTCATTTCCTGTTATTCTTTCTTTTGCTACACTAATCTGAGAAGTTAATTTTTCAATTTGATTCGAACTTTCAAATCCTAAATTTTGTAATCTTTCAATTTCTAAAATAAGAGAATCCACTTGCTGTTTTACTTGTTCCTTTTCTTGTTTTAATTTTTCTGCTTCTTCTTCCTTTTGTCTATAAGTAGATTCCATTATTTCTTTATCTTGTTTTACTTGTTCTAGCTTTTCTTTATTACTATCGATTTGTTGTAAGAAAAGCCCTATTTCCATTCCTTTTAGTTCTTCTCTTAAACTTAAAAACTTTTTTGCCTTTTCTGATTGTGCTTTTAAGGGTTCAATGTTTCCTTCTATTTCTGCTAAAATATCATTAATACGAAGTAGGTTTAACTTGGTATGTTCTAACTTCTTTTCTGAGTCTTCCTTACGCGAACGATATTTTACAATTCCTGCTGCCTCTTCAAAAATATGTCTTCTATCTTCTGATTTATTACTTAAAATCTCATCAATTTTTCCTTGCCCTATAATAGAATAACCATCTTTTCCAATTCCGGTATCCATAAAAAGTTCTACAATATCTTTTAAACGACATGGTACTTTATTAATAAAGTAGCCAGACTCTCCACTTCGATAAATTCTTCTTGTTACGACTACTTCTGCATATTCAATTGGCAGTTTATGGTCAGAATTATCAAAAGATAAACTAGCCTCTGCAAAGCCTAATGATTTTCTATTTTGGGTCCCTGCAAAAATAATATCTTCTGACTTTGCTCCTCTTAATGATTTCATACTTTGTTCGCCTAATACCCAACGAATCGCATCTGCGATATTACTTTTTCCTGAGCCATTTGGTCCGATAACGGTTGTGATTCCTGGCATAAATTCTAATATGGTTTTATCTGCAAAAGATTTAAATCCTTGTAGTTGTAATTGTTTTAAATACATTGTTTCTTCTCACCTTTGTTTTATTTTTCTGTTATATCATACCTTACTTTCCTTAATAAATCAACACTTTATCAAGATTCTAAAAAGCAGAAAAACAAGATGGTTTTTCTGCTGAGCATATTTTCTATTACTCAAAATTTGTGATTTTCTTGTAAAATAAGTTAATTAAGAAAAAGTTCCAAAAAGTCATTATCATTTTGACTTTTCGGAACTTATCGATAGATAAAAGGTTTTCTCTATAACAGTCTTAGTTGCTATATAAAACTTAGATACATTGAATTGGTATAGCAATATTTTTTTCGTCAATAGGTATTATCTTATCAACCATACAAATAATACCACCTTCGCCAATTTCTTTTTCTCCTTTATTTAATATCTTAAAATTTTTAATCATATTTTTATCTGGATTTTTAGATTTCTTAATTTCTACTGGATAAACGATATTATTCATAGTAATAACTAAATCTATTTCAATCTGATTACTATCTCGATAAAAATTCAAATATAATCGAGGATCTTTATTATCATTTACAAAAGACTTTACAATTTCCATGACAACGTAATTTTCAAACAAATTTCCATTGATAGCACTTTTTTCTAACGTTTTTGCATCTGAGTAACCTGCTAAATAACAAGCAAGACCTGTGTCAGTAAAATACATTTTAGGCGTTTTAATTACTCTAGTAGTTGGATTATTGGAATAAGGTTGTAATAAATAGATTAATCCGGAAGTTATTAAAAGACTAAGCCAATTTTTTGCTGTCTTATTATCTATTTGTGCATCTCTTGCTATATTATCATAATTTAGGACTTGCCCAGTTCTTGCTGCTACTGCTGATATAAATGTTAAAAATTTCATCTCTTCTTTAATGGTAATCATTCCTCTAATATCTCTTTCTAAATAAGTTCTTAGATAACTACTATAAAACTTTTCAGTACGAATAGCCTCATTTTGATAAAGTGCAGGGAAAGAACCCCTAATAATCTTTCCGAAAACTTCCAAAGTTTCAGGTCTTTGATAGTTTTCTCTTTTCTTACATCTATCTTTTGTTGGTAAAAAGTAGGTTTGTTCTTTTCCAATTAGTTCGCTATAGGATAAACCATACATATCGATAATACCAACTCTACCAGCCAAACTTTCACTTACGTTTTGCATCATAGTAAACATTTGAGAACCAGTTAAATAATATAGTCCTACATTCGTAGAGTTATTTTGAAAAGATTCTAATCTAGCTTTATCTACTTTCATTTTTATATATGGTAATAATTCTGTTGCATTTTGAATCTCATCTATAATTAATGGAGCTGAATGATTTTCCAAAAATAAAGAAGGGTCTTCTTTGGCATTTTTTCTTTCTAAAGGATCATCTAAACTTACATAGTTTACTTTGCTACCAGAAAGCTTTTCTAAAATAGTAGTTTTTCCTACTTGTCTAGGCCCACAAACTAGGATTACAGGAAATGACTTGCTATTTTCAGCAATATCATCTTCTAATAGTCTCTTTATATAATTATTCATATCCCACCTCCTTTTATGTAAATATGGATTTCAATTCCATTATTGCATAAAAAATACCAAAAGTCAAATTATTTGCCATTACTATAGTATGGTTTAAAAAATAAATTATTATCACAAATATTATTTTTACAATATCCAAAAGTATAGTAACTTGCATTTTTTGTTATGAAAGTTTTATTTTTTTCATACGGAATAGCATACCCTCACTGTATCTAGTCTTGCATCATTTTGAAAGGAGCATTTTCGTGAAAAATAAGTTTAAATTACGGTCAATTATTGTTGCTCTAATGGTAATAGTATTAGTGATGTCGTCCATTTCTGTATCATCAGCTACAACAAGTACTCCTTCAGAAGCTGACTTAACTACAGAATTCTCGGCAAATGTCACAAGAGCAAATAACTATCCATATCCTTCATCGACATCCTCCTTATATGTTTCAAGTTCCTCTTGGGCAACAGTTGCCAGTTCCACATCAGGTTTTAATTGTAATGTTGTAGTTAGTGGATTAGTAATTGGTAATTATTGCATGGATGTCCGTATATTGAATAGAAATGGTAATATCGTATGGTCTGAAGAGAATGCCTTTAATACAATTGGTGGAAATGGCGGTTCTAGAACCTTCTGGTGCGGAAACGATATATAATTAAAGCATTATAAACAAAATTCTTGCAAGACTAGATATCAGTTGGGACAAGGCACTTCATCATGAAGTGCCTTGCTCATATTATACATTATTTTGTATTACATAATGATTTATATCCGGTTGTTCAAAAATCAAATCCTCTACTTGATTAAAGTCATATTCTCTTTTCGTAACTACCCCTATCTTCTGTTCTATCATTTTTATGAATAGTCCTGTGTCTTTTTCTATATATACTTCTGCTCCTTCACTTGTTAAAGAAGTAGATGGTATGAATCCTTTTATAGCATAACATTTTTTCTATTGTAATTAACTGCTTTTATTTTCGAAGTGATACTTCCTAAAAACGTTTGTAATTTGTTGTCCGTTTCTAAATTATTATATAGATTAATAGTCTCAAATTCCGAACAATCTAATAGCACTGTTTTGGAATCAAGTGTGTCAAGATAAGTATTTATTGTTTCTCCATTGTCATAGATTGACATTTTTAAATCTTCTACATTTCTTTCCATAAAAACGGCTTGATTCTTATTTTTTTTTATAATATTTCATTTCTGAAGTCGTTCCACTATCTGAGACAGTAGTTGCTTTTATATGATAATTTTCACTATTTGAATAATTTGCTATTTTATTTTGTAAATCCTTTATGATAATATAATTTCTAGTTGTATGGATTAAAACTATCGCAATTATTACTAATAGTATTATTCCTATAATTTTCAAGATTTTCTTCTTGCTCATAAAAATCACTCCTATCTTTAAACACTTTCTTTTACTTTTCTTTTTTATAATATTTACCTTTATTGTACTCTTTTTAGTGTCTTTTGTGATATACTTTAGCTAATCCTAATCAAAGGAGGTGTAACTATGGATATGCAAATGTTGTGGGATACGGTAAAGGATGATATTATCGAATTAGCTTTCCTTCTTGACCTTGACCCGAACGACGTTGCAGAAGCTCTTTGGATGGACATGCCATGCGATTCCTAGTACACCGCTGTTCTTCTTGCGTGACATTTTGTCTGCATGGAGAACAGCACTTTTTATATTATTATTGCAAACAACGACTATCATATTTCTGTTTTTCTTATATTAATTTTTCTTGTTTTGCATCTTTTTAAAGTAATCAATTTTATTTTCAATTCATAGTAATTGATACTTTTTTCTCTATTCTTTTGATATTCTAAATTATTATTAAATCCCTAAGTGTACTTACTAAATTTAAAATATCTAGTCTTTATATAGCTTAAACTTTTCTCTTACAAAACTGTATATTGAAATAAGTAACTAATTTGCATATCTCTTCATATAATATTGTTTAAAATTTTATTATCCTTCAAATTCTTTATTTTCAGATTAACAATATTACTCATTTCCTAAATAATAATTTTACATTCTGTACATCTCAAACTATAAATCCTTCTAATATTTAAATTTCTATTATTTACTCAAATTATTTTTTCAGACATATTATTTACATTATCTAAGAGGCATAGAACTGTTGGTAAGTACTATTCGTCTTTATATCTTTATTTTTAGCAAATTTTAGTATTGAATTGTTTTTCAAACAATGATATGATAAAAATAAGAATGCAAAGGAGAAAAAAGCTATGGCTGAGAATAAAATTGATTTTTATGATAAAACCGTACTAAAATCATACAACTTATCAGAAAGTATGCGTTACCAATTGTCCACTTTAGATAGACTAGACCCCTTTACTAGAATTCATTCTGAAAATGTGGCAAGTCTTGTTTGTCGTATTTGTGAATATCTGCATTGTAGTAAAAACTTTACTGCTTATTGTACCGTATGTGGTTATTTACATGATATTGGCAAATCCCTTATTCCTCTTAAAATTTTACTAAAGCCAGACCGCTTAACGGATGAAGAATATGAAATTATTAAAACACATACTACTTTAGGGTATAAAATATGTATGGATGACCTTCAATTAAGACCTTATGCTTTAGGAGCCAAATATCATCATGAAGCATTAGATGGCTCCGGCTATCCAGAAGGATTAAAAGGAAAAGAAATACCTTATGAAGACCAAATTTTAAGAGTGGCAGATGAATATGATGCTATTGTTACAAAACGACATTATAAAACACATATTAATATTTCTAAAACATTAAAAGAGTTAATTGGAGAAACTAGACCAGAAGATATTAAAAGAACTGTTGCTTTAGATAATGAAGCACATGGTGTCAAATTAGGCAAACTGAATAAAAAAGTGGTAAAAGCTTTATTTAAAGTTGTTATGGATGATACCGAATATGAAATCACTTGTGTTTCTGGATATGTAGATTATTTAAAAGAGCAAATTAAACGTTTAGGTGTAATTCATGGTTATTACAATAAAGCAATTGAAGCTAGAACAGATAGAAAACGTAATTATTATTTAGAAGGTATGAATGTACTTTTTACAGAAGGAGAAACATTGGAAAATTACCAAGAAATTTTAAGAGAATATGAAGAAGCTTTAGAAGCAAGAACAGATATTATTAAAAAATTGTATAAAGAAATTAGTATTATCAAGAAATTGCGAGTATAAGAACAAAGAAGCTATCTAAATTACCTAGATAACTTCTTTCTTTTATTCTTCTAAGCCAAAGCTTATGCCTAAAGCATTATTAATCTTATTAATTACTTCATTATCATCAATATGACCAATTTTTTCTTTCAATCTGCTTTTATCAATCGTTCTAATCTGTTCTGCTAATACCACAGAATCTGCTTTTAGTCCATTATCCTTCGAATCAATTTCAATATGTGTTGGTAACTTATTCTTTGTTTTTTGCGATGTGATGGCAGCTGCGATTACTGTTGGACTATATTTATTTCCCAGGTCATTTTGAATAATTAAAACAGGTCTAATTCCTCCTTGCTCCGACCCAACAACTGGGCTTAAATCGGCATAAAACATGTCGCCTCTTTTAATTATCATTTTCTTCACTCCTACTAATTGGTGTATATTTTATTTTAAATATTAGTTCGAGATAAAGAAAATAGTGTTTTCCTTTGTTTTTCTAGATATCGGTTAACCTATCCTTCCTGCTAAATGCTATAATTTCTTCTTTTTTTGTACTATTTATGTTTATCTCATTATATAATATGTAAACTATTGTATTTTGGTTAACATCTTGTACTTCCATTTTTACCGGTTTAGCAGTATTTTTATCGATATATAATTTTTTAGAAATACTATATTTATTATTTTGATTTTTTGATTTCGTTTGTAAAATAATGAGTCCATCTTTTTCTTCTGCTTTTGCTTCATTCGAATTTTTATAATCTTCTATAAAGTAATTTAAGAACAAATGATTTTCTGTTAAATAATTATAATTTTCATATAATGTTGTTAGATTTAATTTTGTATTTTCAATCGTTACATTTTTCCCATCTGATAGCATGGTTAAGTCTTGAATATTGCTTGGCTCTTTTACTACTTGCTTAGCAATATTGGGACTTACATATTGTTGTTCTAATTTATACTCATTTGTATTTTTATTACTTTTTACGGTTACCTCTATCTTCGCATCATAAGAACTTATATTTAAAATATATTCTGCAATCCCTTCTGTTGTTTTGTCTATCTTATTATTCCCTATTTTTCCAGTTTTATTATTTATTTTAAAAAAAGTAAAAGTCATAATAGCAATAAGAAGAAGAATACCAATTAGCCATATCCATTTTATCTTAGGATTCTCCTTCTTTTTGCATTTTCTTTTAACCATTTGTTTCATGTTCATCCCTCCAAATAAAAAAAGAATAGATGATTCTATTCTTTCTTATTTATATTCCTATGGAATAAAAGTATTCTGTTATAACTTGTACCATTTCTTTTTCCGTCGTAATTTGATTAATTTTTTCTCTTAGTCTACTACTTTCTTTTAAATTTTTAACATACCAACAAATTTGTTTTCTCATCTCACAAATGGCAACTCTTTCTGATTTTTCTTCTACTTCTTTATGAATATGCAGAAGTATCATTTCCAATTTTTCTTGCAAGGTTGGTTTTGCTAATTTTTCTCCTGTTTTTAAATAGAAAACAAGTTCTCGAAAAATCCATGGATTTCCCATTGCCCCTCTTCCTATCATAATACCATCTACCTTTGTTTGTTCAAACATTCTTTTAGCAGACTCTTCATCTATAATATCTCCATTGCCAATCACAGGAATAGATACTTCTTTTTTTACTTTTCGAATGATTTCTAAATCTGCCTTTCCACTATAAAACTGTGTTCTTGTTCTTCCGTGAACAGTGATAGCAGCTGCTCCCGCTTCTTCAATACATTTTGCTATCTCTACAGCTGTTATCTTTTCTTCATCCCAACCTTTTCGAATTTTTACTGTAACAGGAGAGTTTGTATTTTGTACTACTGCTGTTACAATTTTTTCTACTTTCTTTGGGTCTAATAGTAATTTACTACCATCTCCATTTTTCACAATTTTAGGAGCAGGACAGCCCATGTTAATATCAATGATATTAGCAAATTTGCTTACATATTCTGCCGCAAATTTCATCGCTTCTATATCACTTCCAAAAAGTTGTACTCCAATTGGTCTTTGCTCATTTTCTATGTTAAGCATCTGTTTTGTTTTCTTATCTCCATAAAGCAATGCTTTTGCACTAATCATTTCTGTAAAGGTAAGGCCTACGTTTTGCTCTTTACACAAAATACGAAACGGGCGGTCTGTAATTCCTGCCATAGGAGCTAGCATAATATTATTTTCTAAGGTAAGATTTCCAATGGTTAATGGTTTTAAGTACATTTGTCTCTCCTTCTAAGATAAAAGACTATCCTTTTGTAAGAATAGCCTTTTGTTTTTTAATCAATAAAAATGGCTTTTTGTCTTCTTCCACTAATATTCATCAGTAAAGCAATTAAAATAAAATTCGTTAGCATAGAGCTTCCACCATAACTAACAAACGGAAGTGGCACTCCTGTAATAGGAAGCAGCCCCATGGTCATACCAATATTTTCTACCATATGGAAGAAAAAGATTCCTGCAATTCCCATTGCAATATAGGACCCTAAATCATCTTTGGCTGTTTTAGCAATATAGACTGCTTTGGTAATTAAAATAACATAAAGAATTATGACTCCTCCTGCTACAATAAATCCCATTTCTTCCCCGATTACTGAAAAGATAAAATCAGTAGTCTTCGGATAAAGAAAGCCTAATTGCGTCTGATTTCCTTTTAAAATACCCATTCCTGTTAATTGTCCTGCCCCAATTGCTAACTTAGATTGAATTACGTTGTATCCAGAACCTCTTGGGTCAGAATCTGGATTTAAAAATACATTAATACGATTTTTCGCATGGTCTGGCAAAATAAAGAAATACAATATAGGTAAAATAACAACAATGGTTAGTATGGCTCCTATAATATATCTTTTATCTAACCCAGCTGTAAATAAAATCATTGCCATAGCTACAAGATAGGCAATAGCAGTCCCATAATCTGGTTGTTTAATAATCAGTAGAACAGGAATCAAAACGATTAAAATACAACCAAGTAATTTTAGAGGCTGATTTATTTCTTGCCTTCCTTTTCTCTGAACTTTACATATAGCATAAGCCAAAGTAAGGGTGACAAAAATTTTCGCAAACTCACCTGGCTGAAATGTCATAAATTTTAAATCAAACCAACTAGTAGCTCCATTGATTGGTTTGGTAAAAAGTACTGCTACTAATAAAAGGAGAAAAAGCCCATACAAAAAAGGAGAAATTTTAGCAATTGTCTCATAATCAATAAATGTAACAATCAAAACAACTGGAATACAAATAAAAAACCATATAACTTGTTTTTCTAAATCTTCATAACCGCTTTCATGGGTAGCAGAAAAAAGTGCTATCATTCCAATGATACATAATAAAACCGCACAAATTACAATTCCCCAATCTATATTTTTAAAGATTT
>DBFJJM010000056.1:0-1944 GCA_048393175.1 Candidatus Merdicola sp. | reverse complement strand
GAAGATACTTGTGGGTTACCCTGCTGGGAAAATAGGTTGTCGCCAGGTTTTTTATTTTAAAAAAGTATTATTTAAAACGATTACATTAGTAATATTTTTAAATAATACTTTTTTCTTTTGCGAATCTTAAAAATTGTGATATAATAATCTAGAATAAAAAGGAAAGGAAAAAAGGAATATGAAAAATAGACAGGAGCATATTATAAGGCTTATGTTGCCATATGGGAATAAAACGACTTTAGCTCAATTAGAAAAATTATATGAGGCTTTGCTGTCTTTAGCAGGTAACGATAAGATAGAATTGATACAAAAATGTTATCAAATAGCAAGAGGGAAAATTGAAAATAGTCAAAGTAAGAGTCAAGTAAAGCCAGATGAAGAAGGAAAAAAAGAAGAAGTAATTTCTTCTAGAATACAGCAATATGATACTTCTTTTTTAAAAGATGAGAAAATCATACAGAAAATGGTATCATCTATAAAAGCAAGAGCTATTCCAAAAGAAAAAAGAGTTTCCTATCGTTTTAGACAAGACAATGAAATGGTTTTTTTTACTCATGTTGGGACAATGTCATACCGAGCTTTAAATACTATGACAGATACATTAGAAGGATATGAATTACAATTTCCAGATGGCAAAAAAACTAGAATCTTAACCAATACAATCGATTTACAAAAGTTAAGTCAAGATCAAGATTATTGTTCTATTGTTCTAAAAGAATTATTAAATAGAAATAGGGTAGAAGTAGCACAGGAGAAAAATTGTGGTTATATAGGAAGAGTTATTAGAACAAAAACTGGAGAGTATGCTGTTTCTAGTGAAAAGGAAGATATGAATGCTTGTATTGCTTATGACTTATTAAAAAGACAAGCAGGTAAAAAAAGGCAAGAAGATAAGACTAGTTCTAATAGACCAAATGATTCAAAAGAGCATGCATTCGGATAAGAAAGGAAAGAAAAATGGAAAAAGAAGTTTGGAAGCCAGGTACATTTATTTATCCTTTACCAGCTGTAATGGTATCTTGTGGGAAGAATGAAAATGCGAATATCATAACAGTGGCTTGGACGGGAGTAATCAATACCAATCCTGCTATGGTGTATATATCAGTAAGACCAGAAAGATATTCTTACCATTTAATAAAACAAACAAAAGAATTTGTTATTAATTTGACGAATCGAAAATTAGCTTATGCTACTGACTGGTGTGGTGTGAAAACTGGTGCAAAAGTAGACAAATTTAAAGAAATGAAACTAACAAAGCAAAAAGCACAGTTTGTTTCTTGTCCTTTAATTAGCGAAAGTCCTGTTTCGATTGAATGTAGAGTAAAGCAAATCAAAAAAATGGGAAGTCATGATATGTTTCTAGCAGAAGTGTTATCGATAGATGCAGCAAAACAATACATAGATGAAAAAGGGTATTTTTCAATTGAAAAATGCGACTTGATTTCCTATTCAAATGGGAATTATTATACAATGGGAAAACCAATTGGAAAATTTGGATTTTCTGTGCAAAAGAAGAAACGAAAATCCAAATAAAATGTCCTAGAATTATTGACAGATAGCGAAATAAGTGGTAAAATATTCAAGCGTATGTATTAGATACATGTGCTAACATCGTTTCAAAAAGCACATAGAAGGCGGAGGTGTATTTAAATGGCAGCAAAAGGAGCAAGAGAACCAATTACATTAGAATGTACAGAATGTAAAAGAAGAACGTATACAACACAGAAGAATAAAAAGAACAATACAGAACGTTTAGAATTAAAAAAGTATTGCAGATTCTGTAAAACACGTACTACCCATAAAGAAACCAAATAGAGCTATTTTAAGGAGGATATAAAATGGCTAAAAAGGCAAAGAATAAGAAAAATACCAAAAAAGCCGTTCAAACAGAAAGACAAGAAGAAGTTATACAAGAAAAAGAAGTAATAGTAGAGCAGGCAACTC
>DBFJJM010000055.1:0-7375 GCA_048393175.1 Candidatus Merdicola sp. | reverse complement strand
TGATTTTTTTTCTTTTAACATTTCACCAGCAGCGCCTAAACTACTTAATACATTAGTTGCTTCAAAGGGAATAAACACTTTGTTGGCTTCTCCTTTTGCTACTTCTTGTAAGGCTTCTAATGATTTTAATTGAACTAGTTTTTCATCTGGATTTGCTTTTTTGATAGCATCATATACCATATGTACTTCTTGTGCTTTGGCTTCGGCTACTTTTTTAATTGCTTCTGCTTCACCGGCTGCTCTACGAATCTGAGATTCTTTTTCTGCTTCAGCTTCTAAAATCGCAGCTTCCTTTTTTCCTTCTGCTGCTAAAATAGCAGATTGTCTTTCTCCTTCTGCTTGTAAAATCGCAGCTCTTTTATTTCGTTCCGCATTCATTTGTTTTTCCATTGCATCACGAATATCAGCAGGAGGAGTGATGTCTTTAATTTCTACACGATTTATTTTACAACCCCACTTATCAGTAGCTTCATCTAAGATAACTCTTAATTCTTGATTAATCGAATCTCTTGAACTAAACGTTCCATCTAAATCCATTTTACCAACAATATCACGAATGGTGGTAATTGCAAGATATTCAATCCCTTTTTTTAGAGATTGAATTTCATAAACTGCTTTAGCAGGGTCGGTAATTTGATAAAATACTACGGTGTCAATCGTTAATGTGACATTATCTTGGGTAATAACACCTTGTGGCGGAATATCCATTGTTTGTTCTTTTAAACTTACAACAGAACGAACATGGTCAAAAAATGGAATGATAATAGTTAATCCAGCATCTGCTATTTTATGAAATTTACCAAGTCTTTCAATAATATATACTTCTGATTGTTTTACGATTTTAATCGTCTTAAATGCAATAATTAAAATGAAAATAAATACAATTAATAAAAAAATGAATGGTCCCATCTAAAATTTCCTCCTTTTATTTGTGAATAATTTCGTTTAAGTAGATTGGTTTTACAATTGCTTTTACTCCTTGAATATCAGTAATTTCTACTTCTTGCCCTTTTTTTATTTTTTCTTCTTGTACCGTTTTAGCAGACCAAATTTCTCCTTCTATTGTAACTTGACCAAGTCCCTTTTGCGGATTAATATCTTCTGTTACAATGGCTTGTTTTCCAATAATGGAATAAGCATTGGTTTTTACCGTTTTTTCTTTGTTAATCCATTTATTAACAAGTGGTTTGGTGAAAAATAGCAGGATACTAGATGAAACAATAAAAACAGCAATTTGAATCACAATATTGTCTGTAATAAAACTAGTTAACATGGCAAGTAGAGCACCGATTGCTAACCAAAAAACGAAAAATCCAACTGTAATCATTTCTGCAATAAAAAATACACCAGCAGAAATTAACCAAAATTGCCACATATTCTTTCCTCCTTTTACACTACATTCCTATTATATCACAGGTTAACGTAAAAATAAATAGATTTTGGTAATATTTTCTGCAAACAAAATAATAGAAAAAGAAATTCTTAAAATCTTTTATAGTATATTCCACAAATATCTTTTTTATGGTATGATAACAAAATAAAAAACGAATGAAGGAGAAAGTTTATGGATTGGTTAAAAAAGAAACAACGTACAGAAAAAAAAGAAAGAAATAAGTGGGGTTTAATTCGCAATATTATTTTTATTTTTCTTGCCATTGGAATCGTAGCTTTTATTATTCATATTGCTCCCGACTACATGAGACAAGAAGAAAAACAGAAAGTAAATTTAATTATCAATCATAATAATGTAACGAGTAAAATGAAAAAAGATTTGTATGTTGATGAAAATGATACTATCTATTTAGCAAAAGAAGACCTTTCTAATTATTTTGATAAATATTTAGACTATAATGAACAAACACAAAAATTAGTTTCTACTTCAGAGCAAAAAGTAGTAAAAATGGTCATAGGAGAAAAAAAGGCACAAATTAATGGTGCAAATGTAACAATAGCTGCAAGTTTAATGGAAAAAGATGGCACCATTTATATTCCTTTTTCAGAGCTTAGTAGAAATGTATATAATGCAGAAATAACCTATTTAAAGGAAGAAAAGAAGGTTATTATTGATTCCTTAGATAGAGAACTAAAAAAAGCGGACATGGCCAAAAAAGTAAGTGTAAAATATAAAGCAAAAGGATTATCTAAAACAATTGATAAAGTGCAAAAAGGAGAAAAAGTAGTGGTAATTTCTTCGAATGATGGATGGAGTAAAATTCGAACACAAAGAGGAAATATTGGATATGTAAAAGAAACAACTCTTGCTAATTTAACAGTAGTAAGACAAGCTATGGAGAAAACCAAACAAATAGAAGGAAAAGTAAGTTTAGTTTGGGACTACTATTCCGAATCAGCCAAAGCTCCTGACCGTAGTGGAGAAAAATTACAAGGAGTGAATGTTGTTTCACCAGCCTTTTTTGCTTTCAAAGAAGGGGGAAATGGAGAAATTTTAGATAATGCAGGAGAAGCAGGGAAAAGATATATTGATTGGGCTCATCAAAATGGATATAAAGTATGGCCAATCTTTTCAAATAGTTCGATGCTAAAAACAACTTCTTCCTATTTAAATGAGGAAGAAAAAAGAGATGCTTTAATTGAAACAATTGTGTCACTTGCTGAAAAATATAACGTAGATGGAATTAATTTGGATTTTGAGAATATGAAACAAGAGGACAAAGACGTTTATTCTCAGTTTGTGATTGAACTAGCACCTCGTCTTAGAGATACAGGAAAGGTGTTATCGGTTGATGTAACAGCACCAGATGGAGCACCAAATTGGTCTTTATGTTTTGATAGAGATGTTTTAGCAGATGTAGCAGACTATATGATATTTATGGCATATGACCAATATGGAAGTACTAGTCCAAAAGAAGGTACAACAGCAGGATATAACTGGGTAGAAACCAATCTTACTAAATTCTTAGGACAAGAAGATGTAGGTGCAGATAAATTAATTTTAGGAATTCCTTTTTACACTAGGTTATGGACAGAAAAGAATGGGGATGTTAGCAGTAAAGTTGTTTTCATGAAAGATGTAGACAAAAGACTCCCTGAAGGAGTAAATAAACAATGGTTAGAAGACTTAAGACAAAACTATGTAGAATATGAACAAAATGGGTCCGTGTATAAAATGTGGATAGAAGACGAAAAATCCATTCAAGAAAAACTAAATCTAATGAAACAATATAATTTAGCAGGAGTAGCCTTTTGGTCAAAAGGACGTGAGACAGAAAGTGTATGGAAAATGGTAGAAGAAGCCATAAAATAAAATAAGACAAGAATCAGTAATAAAAACACACCTTCTTAATATAATGAAAAGACAAGGATAAGAAGGTGTGTTTTATGTTGGTTTTAGTGAAAGAATATAAAGTAGAAAAAGACGATTCTATTTTTATAAAAGCTCGCTTTTTGTTAGAAAAATTAAATTACTGTATCAAGAAGGAAGAACAAAGACAATATACCATTTATGAAATTCCTAAAATAACGAAAAAAAAGACTATAATACAGCAGAAGAAAGAACAAAAAAGAGCAAAAAAACTACTGAAAAGATTAAAAAAAGAAAATCAAAAACAAGTTATCTTTTCGAAAGAATTACAAGAAAATGAAAGTTTAAAAAATATGCTTTATGCTAATAATATAGCTATTCTAACAGGAAGAAGATTAATGAAATATCTTAGTATTCCCATTTTAGAATATGTGATGGAAAAAATGCAAGCAAAACTACAACTTCAAAAAGTTAGTGTTTTAGTAAATGAAAATAGTAGCCTCAATTTAGAGATACTTGGGCTTTTAGCACAAAATGTAAAAAGTATGAATATAATAAGCAATAATGTGGCAAAATTTAAAAGACTAGAAAAGCAGCTATATGAAAAATTGGGAATAATGATTACATTATCGAATAATAAAAAAAGAAGTTTAATGAAAAGTGACATTATTTTAAATTTAGACTTTCCACCAGAATTAGTGTGGCAATATCAAATTAAAAAAGAAGCTATTTTAATTAATATTGAATATCCAGTTATTCTAAAGGCAAAAAGTTTTAAAGGAATGATTATTAATCATTATGAAATTACACAAAAAGAAGAAAAGGAAATTCCAGAATTTGATACAAAATTACTATATGAAGCAAAATTAGGAAAACAGAGTAATTTAATAGCAGCACTTCAGCAAATAAAAAAGGATGGAGTTAATATTAAATGGGTAATGGGGCGAAATGGAGTGCTAACAGAACAAGAGTTCAAAAATCACCAAAAAGTTACAGTAAATACTTGACAAAACCATAATCTTATCTTAATATAGTGAAGGTTAAATGAAAGGATAGTTATTTAATTAATCTATTGACCTAAAGGAGAGATGCAAAATGGGAGAAAAAGAAATTCTGATGACCCAAGAAGGATATGAAAAAATAGAAAATGAATTAGATTACCTAAAAACGGAAAAGAGAACCGAAATAGCGGAACGAATTAAAATTGCTTTAGGTTTTGGAGATTTATCCGAAAATTCGGAATATGATGAGGCAAAAACAGCACAAGCAGAAAATGAAGACAAAATTGTAGAATTAGAACAAAAGCTAAGATATGCTAGAATTATAGATGAATCAGAGATTGATACCAAAACAGTACAAGTTGGAAATATTGTAAAATTACTTGATATGGAATTTGATGAAGAAATGGAATATACAATTGTAGGACCAACTGAAGTAGATTTAGCAACAAATAAAATTTCAAATGAATCACCAATTGGTTCAGCTTTATTAGGAAAAAAGAAAAATGAAGTTGTAGAAGTAAGTGTTCCAGCAGGGGTATCGAAATATAAAATTTTATCCATTAAAAAATAAGAAGGTAAAAGAAGGAAAAGTAATATAAACTTGCCTTCTTTTTTTAGAAAACTTGAATGTTATGTAAATAAGTGATATAATAAAAAAGCCAAAGACAGAATATGTCATAAGTTTTTTCTTGTGACAAATAAACAAAGGAGTGAGCACAGTGTTAGCTAGAAAACGAAGAGAACGAGAACGGGTACCTTTAGAACAGCCGAATGTTAGTATATCTCTAATGACGAGCTATTTAGTATGGTCATGGAACAGAATGGTTCTGAAAGAAATGGAGAAAATACGTTTTAGGGGTCCGGATGGGCGGCAGATTTCACTCATTCACAAAAGTGAGTTAAAGGAAGGAAGCCAAACAGTATGGGTGCGATATGATATTTTTGTGGAGGATAAATTAAGAGGAAGTGTGATAATTTCCTTAGAGGATTCAGCAAGAATAGCAATAGAAGTAAAAGGACCAGACGTAAAAGCATTTCAAAATGGAATTAAAAGGTTCCTCAAAGAGTATTTTCGGAATGAAGCTAACCAAAAGGCAGGATTTATTCTGCCGAAAGTGTGCTAGGTAAAACAAAGAACAAAAACGACGAAAGGTATCTGCTTTTCGTCGTTTTTGTTGAAATCTATCCTACGATTGTGTTAAAATAGAAAAGAAAATAGGAATAATCTCCCAATAGTAGGAATATATATAGTAATAAAAAGGCTAGATAGGGGGATATTTTTATGGAATATGCAAAAGATGAAGTGTTTCGCATTAATTATAACAATACAAAAAGAGCTGCAAAAACAAAAAAAGAAAAGAAAGCAATTTTATTAAGGATGCTGAGAGGAAATGGAGTAATTAAAGTAATTACTGCCTTAACAGTAATTTTGAGTGTAGCAAATTTTATTTTAATTTATCACTTTTTTCGTCTGTTATCTCAGCTATAAAGGAGTAATATGGAAGTAGCAAAGAATTGGAAAGAGTATGAAATATTAGATATGGCACAAGGAGAAAAATTAGAAAGATGGGGAAACCAAATTTTAATTCGACCAGACCCACAAATTTTATGGAATCAAAAAAGCTTTCCTGAAAAATGGAATCATTGGAATGCAAAATATAATAGGAGTAACAAAGGTGGAGGAAGTTGGCAATATAGGACAAGCCTACCACAGTCTTGGAAAATAAGCTATGGGAATTTGGTATTTCAAATTAAACCAATGGGATTTAAACATACTGGTCTATTTCCAGAACAAGCGGTTAATTGGGATTGGATGATAGATAAAATCCAAAAAAGTAAAAGACCCATCAAAGTTTTAAACTTATTTGCCTATACAGGGGGAGCAACGTGTGCTTGCTTATCCGTTGGGGCTTCGGTTTGCCATGTAGATAGTTCAAAAGGAATGGTAGCTTGGGCAAAAGAAAATGTTGTAGCATCACATCTAGAGGACAAGCCGGTACGCTATATTATAGATGATGTAATGAAATTTGTAGCAAGAGAAATAAGAAGAGAAAATAAATATGATGCCATTATTATGGACCCTCCTTCTTATGGAAGGGGAGCAAGTGGAGAAGTATGGCGTTTTGAGGACGATATTATGCCACTCGTACAGCAGTGTACAAAACTACTTTCCGACCAACCTTTGTTTTTCTTAATCAATTCCTATACAACAGGAATTTCTAATGTCGTACTAAAAAATATATTACAATTAACGATACCCAAAAAAGGAAAAGTAACTTCTGGAGAAGTGGGTCTGCCGATGAATAATTCTAATTTAATTTTACCATGTGGTATTTATGGTAGATGGGAACAAGAATAAGAGGAAAAAAAGATGCAACCATTCAAAATAATTTATGAAGATAATCAAGTTATTGTAGTAGAAAAAATCCCTAACATTCCTTCACAAGCAGATAAAACAGGGGATATAGATATGCTAACAATCATAAAAGACTATTTAAAGAAGAAGTATCATAAACCGGGAAAGGTTTATTTAGGATTGATTCATCGCTTAGATAGACCAGTAGGTGGGGTTATGGTCTTTGCTAAAACTTCTAAAGCTGCTTCTAGACTTAGCGAAGAAGTAAGAGCAAAGGAATTTAAAAAAGCATATTTAGTAGTAGTAGACGGAAAAATGGAAAAACAGCAAGAAGTATTAGAAGACTATTTATTAAAAGAGGAAAGAAACAATACAAGCAAAGTAGTAAAAGAAGGTAAGAAAAATGCAAAATATGCAAAGTTAGAATATACTACTTTAGCTTATAATGAGAAAATGGATTTATCTGTATTAAAAGTAAATCTTTATACAGGCAGACATCATCAAATACGTGTGCAATTAGCTAATTATAAGCATAGTATTTTCGGTGACCAAAAATATGGAACAAGGGGAAAAGGAAAACAAATTGCCTTATGGGCTTATGAACTTAGTTTCATTCATCCTACTAAGAAGGAACGAATGACGTTTCATTCTCTTCCAGAGATGAATAGAACATGGAGATTATTAGAAGGGATAGAGTTAGAAAAATAAAAGAAAAATAGCGATAATAAAGAAGTTAGGGAAAAAAAGTACCTAACT
>DBFJJM010000054.1:0-5000 GCA_048393175.1 Candidatus Merdicola sp. | reverse complement strand
GAAAAAATAGGGAAGATGTTTTATTGTTCTAATATCCCCTTTTTAAGAATACAATGATAAAAACAGCGATTCTTAAGGGGGTTTTTCATTTGGGAAAGTTATACATAGAGGAGCGTGCCGTACAGTTAGCACATTATATTATAGATAGTAAAGATACGGTAAGGGGAGCTGCTGCTAAATATGGCATTAGTAAAAGTACGGTTCATAAAGACGTAAGTGAAAGATTACTAAAGATAAACCCTTCTTTAGCGTTAGAGGTACGAAAGATATTAAACGAAAATAAAGCGGAAAGACATATTAGAGGAGGATTGGCTACTAAAATGAAATATAGCCATGAACAACAAAAAATAGGGTAAAGAGTACAATAGAGTACTCTTTTTTCTATAGAAGAACATAATTATAATCTAAAAAAAGAATGCGAAAGCATTCTTTTTTTTAATAATTGTTGTTATTATTGTAGTTATTTCTTTGTTGTTTTCTTGCTCTTCTACAAGCAGGACATCTTGTTGGTTGGTTTGTGAATCCTTTTTCTTCATAAAATGCTTGTTCACCTTCTGTGAATACGAATTCTTCACCACAATCTTTACATGTTAAAGTAATATCTGCCATGATATCATACCTCCTTTTTAGAATAATAGAACTAATCTTTGACTCATTGACCCATTCTAAAAAGAAGGAAAACTAGTCTAAAAAAATTAAATTCTGTCTTATTTCTAAGACAATATAACTATATCATACAAATGGAAAAAAAGCAATAGTAAAACGAAAAGAAAAACAAAAAGAAAGAGGCACGATACTACAAAAATCGACATAGAATATAATAGTCCAACCAATTTTGAGGTGAGTGGAATGGAAAAAATAAAGAAAGGGGATATTGTCAGTAGAAAGTCATATGGAAATGATATTTTATTTGTTGTTAGTAGAATCATTCGATGTCGTAGTGAAAAAACGATTGTTATTTTAAAAGGCTTAACTATGAGAATTGAGGCAGATAGTCCGTTAGAGGATTTAAGTTTAATGAAAGGAAGCATTATTAAAGATAGAATGCAACAAATAGAAGACCGTTTAGAAGGAAGAAAGATTGCTATATTAGGAAAAGATTTTAAAAAGAAAAGAAAGTTTCAAAGAAATTACTTTACAAGAAAAGCAAACGAATATATTTATACAGGCAAGATTTTACATTTAGATGGAGACAAACGTTATACCGATAAATCGTATCGTTATTATAAAGAATTAGGATTAGATGCAGTAGTAAGAAATATTTCAGAAAATAAGCAACCTCTCTTGGTCAGGACTCTACTTGAGAAATATCAACCAGACATTTTAGTGATTACAGGTCATGATGCTATGTTAAAAAATACAAAAATGAAAGATGATATATCTAATTACCGAAATTCAAAATATTTTGCAAAGACCGTATTAGAAGCACGAAAATGGGATACAGAAGGGAAATTAGTTATTTTTGCGGGGGCCTGCCAAAGTTATTTTGAACTACTGATGTCCTCTGGTGCAAATTTTGCATCTTCTCCTGGAAGAGTATTAATTGATTTTGTTGATCCTCTTATTATTGCAGAAAAAGTAGCAACAACAGAAAAATATAAATATATTACAATAGAAGATATTGCGTATGAACTAAGAGATGGAACAAAGGGTATCGGAGGAATTGGAGCAAAAGGAAAAAAAGAAATTATTTTAGCTTAAAAGAAGCGGGAAAGTAGAGGAAAAATGGCTACTTTTAGCTTCTTTTTCTGATAATTAAGCTAAACTAAAGTGGTATGTAATATAATTGTAATATATTGCACAAAAGACAGAAAAACGTTGATATGAGCAAGTTACATCCAAATGACACAACAATCTGTTTTTTGACAATTTGTGCATAAAATGGTATAATACAGTCATCTTAATAAAGTAGGTGATGGTATGATTTGTAAAGATGACATTATGAGTCTTAAGACAGACATAGGAGAGAAAATAGGACAAAAGATTATTGTAAAAGGTTCCCTTCGGAAGAAGTAAATCTTTTGAGAAAGAAGCTACGATAGAAAAAGCATACCCGAATATATTTATTGTAAAATATGAAGAAAATAACCGAAATGTAACGTATAGCTATACAGATGTATTAACAAGAACAGTAGATGTCCAAGTGTTTGATGGAGAGAAATATAGTCCTTTAATTCCAGAACAAACAGAAGAGAGAAAACATACAATAGTATAGAAAACGAAAATATTTCTGAAAGATTCCTAGAAATAGGAATCTTTTTTTTGCTTTCTTAATATACATTAAGAGAAAAGTCATAGAAGGAGGTAAAGAAATGAAGTTAGAAACCCAAAAGGATAAAATAGGTGTCAATAAAATGGTAGGGCAAAAAACAGAAAACGTTTTTGTAGAAGGAGACACTATTATTCCAGATGTAAAACCAGATATTATTAATAGTATTTATACCAATGGAACGGTTTGTATCTATAAAAAGGAATTATTAGAAGGAAGGGTTAGAATTGATGGGAGTATCAATTCCTATGTGATGTATCTTTCCGATGGAGAAAATGAAAGTATAAGAAGCCTTAATACAAGTCTGGATTTTACACAAGTATTTGATTTAGACTTAGTTACTGCAGGGATGGATTTAGAAGTAGAAGTAAACTTAAAATCAATGGAATGTAAGGTGCTAAATGGAAGAAAAGTAAATATAAAAGCTTGTTTAGAATTTAAAATGAAAGTATATTCTAATGAGACCATTGAAGTAGTGAAAAATATTAGTAATGTACAAGGTGTTCAAACGTTAAATCGTAATTTGAAAATTAATTCTTTAGTAGGAAGACGGTGAAACAAAAACATTTGGAAAAGAGACATTTGTAATTGATTCAATTGATAATTTAGCAGAAATTTTAAATTGTAATGTCCGTATAATGAATAAAGATAGAAAAATTAGCTATAACAAGGTATTAGCAAAAGCTGATTTAGAAGTGAAGATTTTATATTTAACAGAGGATAATCGTATTAATGTAGTGGAAGGAAACATTCCAGTAATGGGATTTATTGATATTCAAGATGTAGCAGAAGATAATATTTGTGATGTAAAGTATCTAACTAAAAATTTAGTAGTAAAACCAAATGAGGTAGAAGAACATTCTATTTATGTAGAAGTAGAAATGGAACTATCTTGTCATGCTTATGCACAAAAAGAGATTAATTTAATACAAGATGCCTACTGCCCAGAAGGAGAAATGACTTTTAGTAAAAAAACAGTGACAACTATGATGGAAATGAAACGAATTGTTAATACTTACAATGTAAGAGAACAAATCCCAGCAGGTGAGATGATAGGAAATAAAATTTACGATGTACAGGTAAAAAGTGTGCTAACTAACGTTATTGTAGCAAACGAAAATGCCATGTATGAAGGTGAATTTATTTTAACAGTTCTATTTGCTTCAGAAAGTATTACTGGATTAGAAGCAAGAACATATCATTTACCTTTTACTTGTAATATGGTAGCACCAGGAGTAGGAAATAATTGTAATACCAATACAATGATTGAAAGAAAAGAAGAAAACTTTGTGCTAATGCCAGATGGTAATATTGATGTAAAAATTGATTTGGACTTTGATACATGGACTTCTAAAAATGCAGAGATTTGTTTAATTGACCAGATGGAGATAGAAGAGAATCGTGACACCGTGTCTTATAGTATAGTTATTTATTTTGTAAAACCGAAAGATACATTGTGGGAAATTGCAAAAAAATTTAGAAGTACAGTAGAAGATATTGCAAGAGTAAATGGAATAGAAGATGTAAATAAAATTTATCCAGGACAACAATTATTTATTCCGCGTTACATACCAAAATCAAGAGAAGCAACAGCATAAAAACTAGGGCGATGGAAACATCGCTCTTTTTTATAAGGAGAGGAAAACATGGATAAAATTTATTCTAGACCAAGATTAAAACTAAAATTACCACATTTCCAACCAAATGACCCTAATTTCATAAAAAAGAAAAAAGTTATCAAGCTGATAGCTATTTTTTTCATTGCTTTTTTAACTGCGTATTATATGATAAAAGCAATTGAGCCAATTATGACTACAATGTGTGAAGCAGAGGCTATGTCGATTGCTACAAAAATCTCAAACAATCAAGCAACAGAAGTGATGAAGCGTTACCGTTATGAAGATTTAATTACTATTTCGAAAGATGATACGGGAAATATTACTGGGATTAAGACAAATGTGATACCAGTAAATGAAATTATTTCTGATGTAGCGGTGCGTATTCAAAATGAATTAAATAATAGTGAGCAAAATCAAGTTTCTCTTTCACTAGGTAGTTTTACAGGAACAAAATTACTAGCAGGGCGTGGACCAAAAGTGCCAATCAAGATATCCAATATTGGAGATGTTAAAACGGATTTTAAGAGTGAATTTAAAGAAGCGGGGATTAATCAAACTCTTCATAGACTATATTTAGAAGTGAAATGCAAAGTTTCTATTTTAACTCCCTTTCAAACAATAGAACAAGAAATTACCAACCAAGTAATTTTAGCGGAGAACATAATTGTAGGAAAAATCCCAACTACATACTATAATCTAGAAGGGCTTAATTCTACGCGAGATGTTTTAGAAATTGTAGATTAAAAAATGTGATTTTTGAGGTAAATTGTTGCATTATTTATCCAATAGTGTATAAATAATATTAACAATGTGAAATGGTTTTTCTTTGTTTCACAAAAATATCATAAAAAAATAGGTGCTGATGACACCTACTTTTTGTTACCTAAACGAATTAATTATTTCTTTTAGTACTTTTGATATTTCAAGAATAATTTTCATCTTCTTTAATATCGTATGTAAATTTAAGAAATCTTTCTGTTTCTTGATTATTCTTTTAACCTTCTACTATGGAATTATTTTAGAAAGAGGTATACAGAAGAAAATACATGTGTTAAAATAGTCAAAATTGTATCTAATAAAAAAGAAAGGAAAGAAAAAGATTGCAAGATAAA
>DBFJJM010000053.1:0-9709 GCA_048393175.1 Candidatus Merdicola sp. | reverse complement strand
GAATAGAAAAATAAATTTATGAAATTCTTCCGTCATGAGTAAATTGATAAAATACAAAAAAAGATTCAGTTCAATAGCTGGATTTTTTTATTTGTTTAAACATAAATTACAACAATCATAAAAACGATACGATGTTTCAAAATGTATAAAAATTCCTTGAATGGCAAAACTAAACGTAAAACAACTATGGTTACAAGGAGTGAAAAAGTTTGAAAAAAACAAGAACGTTTGCCATAAAAGGGACGGTTTTAGATAAACATCAATTAGAAAGCTATTTAGAACAAATAGCTTCTGACCATGTTTTACAAAATTTCTCGAGTAAAGATACGTATCCGATTCCTACTTTATTAAGTGATTTTGAATATATTACAAAAGTGTATCAGTTATTAAATGAGCATCTTAAAATGAAGATTAATATTCATCCAGCGGGAGAATGGTTATTAGATAACTATTATGTCATAGAAGAAGTTGTAAAAGTAATTCAAAAGGATTTGAGCTTACAAAAATATACTCATTTTGTGGGACTGGCAAATGGAGAATATAAAGGGTTTGCCCGTATTTATATATTAGCATCAGAAATGGCAGCTTATACACAATGCTGTATTGAGCCGGATAATTTAAGTTTTATGTTACAAGCTTATCAAAAAAAGAAAACTCTTAGTATGGAGGAAATTTGGAGTATTGGAATTTTTCTTCAAATTGCTGTAATTTCCAATATTCGTAATGTTTGTGAAAAGATTTATTCTGCTCAATTACAAAAATATCGTGTAGAAAGTATTGTAGAAAGACTTGTGGAACAAAAACCAAAAGAAGAGCAAATCTTTCTTCATCATAAAACACAACAATTAGGCTTTGGAGAAATGAAATATCCTTTTATTGAGTATATGTCATATCGTTTAAAAAAAATGGGGAGAAAAGCATATGGTTATCTAGAAGTCTTAGAAGAACAAGTACGAAAAATGGGAACAGACCTTTCTGATGTGATTCAAAAAGAACACTTTGATATTGCTCTTCGTAAAGTATCGATGGGAAATAGTATTAGAACCATAAAAGAATTATCACGTATTAATTTTCAAGAGATTTTTGAACAAATGAATGGTGTAGAAGAACTGCTAAGACAAGACCCGGCGGGAGTATATTCTTTAATGGATTATAAAACTAAAGAAGAGTATCGAAATAAAGTACAGCAAATTGCAAAAAAAACAAAAATTTCAGAGCTATATATTGCTCAGAATATATTAGAGCTTGCTAGACAAGAATCACAAAAAGAAGAGAGCACGATTTTACATCAAAAAAGGTCTCATGTAGGATATTATTTATTTGAGAAAGGAAAAATAGAATTAATTGAAAAATTAGGCATAAAACCAGAAGCATATCATTCTTCTGAGCAGAAAAGTAAGTGGTATGTTTTTAGTGTGCTAGGAATTTCTTGCTTTGTTTCTATATCAATTGGGCTTTTAATGGGAATAAAATACACTTTATGGATTGGAATACTAAGTGCTTTGCTTATTTTTTTCCCTCTTACAGAAATCGTTGTACAAATGATGCAAATGATATTAAGTAAAATAGTAAAACCAAGATTCATTCCGAAATTAGATTTTTCAGGGGGAATTCCACAGCAGGATTCTACTATCGTAATTGTTCCTACCATTCTTTCTTCCAAAGAAAAGATAAAAGAATTAATGGAAAAGCTAGAAGTTTATTACCTAGCCAATCAAAGTGATAATCTTTACTTTACTTTATTAGGGGATTGTACGAGTAGTAATGAAGAAACAGAAAAAATCGATACTGAGTTAATAGAATATGGAAGAAAGTTGACCAAAGACTTAAATCAAAAATATCCAGACCAGACGTTTCCTAAGTTTCATTTTTTATATCGTAAAAGAAGATGGAATGAAAAAGAAGCATGCTTTTTAGGGTGGGAGAGAAAAAGAGGACTAATTCATCAATTTAATACGTATTTATTAAGTCGAGATAAACAAGATTTTATCGTAAATACAATAGAAGACATAAGACAAAAAGAAGAAAGTATAACAGAAAGAATAAAACAGATTCGTTATATTATTACATTAGATGCAGATACTGATTTAATATTAAATTCTGGATTAGAATTAGTAGGAGCAATGGCACATCTATTAAATACTCCTATTTTAGATGAATCTAAAAAAATAGTAGTAGAAGGGCATGCTCTACTTCAGCCAACAGTAGGAGTAGATTTAATAGCAAGCAGAAAATCGCTTTTCTCTCGTATTTATGCAGGGGCGGGGGGAACAGATTGTTATACCAATGCTATTTCCAATACCTATCAAGATAATTTTGGGGAAGGAATTTTTGCAGGAAAAGGAATTTATGATGTTCGCCTTTTTTCACAACTATTAAAAGAAGAAATACCAGAAAATACAGTATTAAGCCATGATTTATTAGAAGGGTGTTATTTACGTTGTGGCTTAGCAACAAATATTTTATTAATGGACGGCTATCCTTGTAAATATAATAGTTTTATGACACGTCTTCATCGCTGGATTCGAGGAGACTGGCAAATAATCGATTGGCTAAAAGGAACGATTGAGAATAAGAAAGGAGAAAAACAAAAAAATCCATTAAACTTTCTTTCGAAATTTAAAATAATAGATAATTTAAGAAGAAGTGTTTTAGAGATTTCGATTGTTGTGTTATTTCTTTTTGCGATAGTTTTAAAATTAACAACAAACGTTACGGTTTGGCATTTTGTTCTAATTGGGCTGGTAAGCTTATGGATTCCTAATTTGTTAGAAATACTAAATCGCGTTATTTATCGAAAAGACGGACAGACCAAACAAAAAACGTTTACTCCCATCATTACTGGGCTAAAAGGAAATGTATTAAGAGCAGGACTTAATTTTGCTTTTTTAATCGATAAAGCTTATGTTTCTACTACCGCCATTGTTAAAACACTTTATCGAAAATATTATACCAAACAACATCTATTAGAATGGACAACAGCAGAGGAAGCAGAAAAAAATGCGAAAACAGATGCTATTTCGTATTATCGTAGTATGTATGTTAGCATCGTAGCAAGTGTGATTTGTCTAATTGCTTTTTTTCTTTGCAAAGGTAGTTTTGCTAAACTTTTATTGTTCTTTGCCTTTTTGTCTTGGGCATCGGCTCCTTTTTTTGCTTATTATATTAGTAAAGAACAATTTGAAAAAGAACCAGTAAAAGAGTTAAAAGAAGAGCAAATACAATCTGTTATAGAACTAGGAAGAAAAACATGGCAATATTTCAAAGATACATTAACAAAAGAAAATCATTATTTACCACCAGACAATTATCAAGAAGATAGAGTAAATCCTTTTGTTAAAAGAACTTCTTCTACCAATATAGGTCTTGCTCTATTAGCTGTTGTCTCTAGTTATGATTTACAATATGAACCATTAGACCAAACGCTTAGTCTTCTTCAAAAAATGCTACAGACAATCGAACAATTAAGCAAATGGAATGGACATCTGTATAACTGGTATCAAATTGATAATTTACAACCTTTAAGACCAAGATATATTTCTACTGTAGATAGTGGTAATTTTGTAGGCTATCTTTATGTGTTAAAACAATTTTTCGAAGAAGTAAAAGAAAAAGAAGAAATAGAAGAAAACAGAAAACAAGAAATTGAAAATCAGATAGAACTTGTCAATCGCTTAATTTATCATACCAATTTTGCTACCTTATATGAGCCTGAAATTGATTTGTTTTCGATTGGTTATGATGTAGAAAATAACCAATTAACAGATTCCTATTATGACTTATTAGCCTCTGAAGCAAGACAAGCAAGTTTAGTAGCAATTAGTAAAAAGGATGTTCCGGTAAGGCATTGGAATCATTTAAGTAGAACGTTAACCAAATTAGGTCCCTATAAAGGGCTTATTTCTTGGTCTGGTACAGCTTTTGAATATTTAATGCCAAATCTTAATTTTCGTCATTATCCTGGTAGTTTATTAGATGAATCTTGCCAGTTTATGCTAAAAAGTCAAAAAGAATATACTCAAAAATTAGGGGTACCTTGGGGGATTTCAGAAGCGGCTTTTAACTTAAAAGATTTAAACTCTAATTATCAATATAAAGCATTTGGTGTTCCTTGGCTAGGATTAAAACGAGGATTGACAGATGATGTTGTGGTATCTGGTTATGGAAGTATATTAGCCCTTCCAGATAAGCCAAAAGAAGTTTTAGAAAACTTAGAAAAATTAAAAGAAGATGGAATTATAGGTAAATACGGGATTTACGAATCCATTGATTATACTTCTTCACGTTTGAAATATGGAGAGAAACAAGCTGTTGTTAAAACTTTTATGGCACATCATCAAGGACTTATCTTACTTTCTATCAATAATTTAATGAATCCTTTTATTTTACAAAAAAGAATGCAACAAAATCCGGAAGTTAAAGCAGTAGATATTTTGTTACAAGAAAGAATGCCAGAAAATGTAATTCTTACGAAAGAAAAGAAAGAAAAGCCAGAAAAGATAAAATATAAAGATTATGAAAATTATACAGAAAAAGTCTATACCAAAGTAGACCCAAACTTTAAAAGAACTAATCTTATTTCAAATGAAAACTGGACAAATGTTATGTTGCAAACAGGGGAAGGGTATAGTAAATATAACGATATTTATATCAACCGCTATCGTGCTAATGCAGACGTTAAGCAAGGTATTTCATTTTTCTTAAAAAATATTCGTTCTAAAAAGATATGGACAGCAGGGTATCTTCCAGAAATTAGTCAGCCAGATAAGTATACCATTCATTATACACCAGATAGTACAAAATTAACTCGTATGGATGGCAATATGGAAACAAGCGTAAAAACCATTTTAGCACCAAATGACCCAGTAGAAATACGCTGCTTAAAATTAAAAAATCACGGGCAGGAAGAAGAAATGATAGAAGTAACAGGGTGTTTTGAACCAATTTTATCGACACAAGAACAAGATATTGCTCACCCAGCTTTTAATAATCTATTTTTACGCTATCATTTTTTAGATGAGACCAATAGTCTTTTGATTGAAAGACACGCAAGAGAAGAAAAGGCAGACAATCTCTTTCTAGGAGTATGTTTCTATACACAAGAAGATACCGTAGGAGAATTGGAATATGAAATTGATAAAGAAAAGTTTTATGGACGAACAGACCTTATTTTACCAGATATGGTAAAACACTCTAAACCCTTTTCTAAGACAATAGGTCTGGTAACAGACCCAATGATTGCTATGAAAAGAACCGTTCGAATTATGCCAGAACAAGAATTAAAGTTATACTTTTTTTTAACAGTAGGTACGAAACAAGAAGAAGTAGAAAGGTGTTTAAAACAATATAGAAATGGGCAAACGATTGAAATTTTGCAAGAACTGTCTAAAGCAAAGGCAGCAGAAGAAGCCCGTTATCTAGGAATCAAAGGAAAAGAAATAGAAACTTATCAGCAAATGGCGTCTCATCTGTTTTTTCCAAGTCCAATTAAAAAGCAACCAAAATTAGGACTAAATAAACAATTTGAACAAAAAGATTTATGGAAATTTGGTATTTCAGGAGATTATCCACTTATATTAATAACAATTAAAGAAGTAAATGATATTTATGTAATAGAAGAAGTTTTAAAAGCATATGAGTTTTTACGTGTGAAAAATCAGATAACAGAATTAGTCATTTTAAATGAAGAGAAATATGGTTATGACCAATATGTAAAAGATGCACTTCAAACAGAAATTATGATAAGACAGTTAGCTTATTTACAAAATATTCGCGGAGGAATTTTTATTTTAAATGCACATGAAATTACCAAGCAAGAAAAGGAATCATTACAATACAGAGCTAATTTAATTTTAGATAGTAGTTTAGGAACTATTCATACACAATTAGAGGAAATGGAAGAAAAAGCTTTGAGCCATAAGAAAAATATAGGAGAGGAACCAAAAAAGCAAATGGTTCCGAAAGAAGAGAAAATTCGTAGTAATCATTTAGATAGAAAAGATATAGTAGAAAATTTAAAATACTATAATGAATATGGTGCTTTTTCGAATGATGGAAAAGAATATATGATAAAAGTAAATAAAGAACATCAGCTTCCTACTACTTGGAGTCAAGTACTAGCAAATGAACATTTTGGTACAATCGTAACAGAAGGAATGGGAGGCTATACTTGGCACGAAAATAGTAAATTAAATCGAATTTCTAGTTGGAATAATAACCCTGTGCAAGACATTCCTTCAGAGATTTTATATTTCAAAGAAGAAAAAGAACAAAAGGCGTGGTCGTTAGGATTTAGACCTCTTCCAGATGATAATGATTATTATATTACCTATGGACTAGGTTATGCTAAATTTGAGCATACTTGTTTGGGAATTGTACAAGAGGCAGAAGTATTTGTCCCAAGAACAGACAAGGTAAAGATTACTCTTTTGAAACTACGAAATACTACTCCAGAAAAAAAGAAATTAAAACTACTTTATTATGTAAAACCGGTTTTAGGAGAAGAAGAGGTTAAATCAAATGGAAATATTTATGTTGAAAAACAAAATCAAGTTCTATTTGCTAAAAATCTTTATTGTATGGAAGGAACCTCAAGTCTGTGCTATATTGCTACAAATGAGGAATTAGTGTCTTATACAGGAAATAAAGAGTTTTTTATAGGAAGAGGAACGGTTCAATCACCAGAAGCATTAAATAAAGTATCGTTAGATGAACGAACTGGCATTCAAACAGATTCTTGTATGGCAATTCAAATAGAAGTAGAACTGAATTCTTATGAAACAAAAGAAATTTCTCTTTTATTAGGGGCAGGAGAAGATTTATTAGAATTAAAAAATACAGCTTATCAATATACGAATTTATCTAATTGTAGGCAAGAATTAGATAAAGTAAAAAAGCAGTGGCAAAATTTAGTTAATCGTATGCAAGTAGTAACACCAGTAGAATCTATGAATATTTTATTAAACAGTTGGGCCATTTATCAAGTAATTGCTTGCAGACTATGGGGAAGGACAGGGTATTATCAATCCGGTGGTGCATTTGGATTTCGTGACCAATTGCAAGATACGTTAGCATTAAAATTTATTGACCCAGAATTTATGAAAAGACAAATCTTACTCCATAGTAAACATCAATTTATAGAAGGAGATGTATTACATTGGTGGCATGAGCAGACACAAAGGGGAGTAAGAACAAGATTTTCAGATGATTTTTTGTGGCTTCCTTATGTTACTGCGGAATATATTGATTTTACAGCAGATAAGAACATTTTAGAAATACAAACGCCTTATCTAGAAGGGAAATTATTAGAAGAAGGCGAAAAAGAAAAATATGACCAATATTTGCCTTCTTCTATGACAGGAAGTCTTTATGAGCATTGTATAAAAGCAATTGAAAGAGCATTCAATTTTGGAGAAAATGGACTACCAAAAATCGGAATTGGAGATTGGAATGATGGATTATCTGAAGTTGGTTCAAAAGGAAAAGGAGAAAGTGTATGGTTAGGATTTTTTCTTTATGAGGTAATCTCTCGTTTTCTTCCATATATTGAAGAAAAGGAGCAACTAGACAAAGTAGAAAAATATAAACAAGTACAAGAAGACTTAAAACGAGCTTTAAACAAGAACGGATGGGATGGAAGATGGTATAAAAGAGCTTTTATGGATAATGGAGAAGTCTTAGGAAGTATGGAAAATCAAGAGTGCCGTATTGATAATATTGCTCAGAGTTGGTCTGTTATTTCAAAGGCAGGAGAAAATGATAAAAAGTATATCTCTATGGAAAGTTTAGAAAACCATTTAATTGATTATGAAAATGGGATTATTAAATTATTAGATCCACCTTTTTCTAAAAGTCATTTAGAACCGGGATATATTAAAGCCTATTTGCCGGGAGTAAGAGAAAATGGAGGACAATATACACATGGAGCAACTTGGACGATTATGGCAGAAGCAATGTTAGGCTTTGGTGATAAAGCAGCAGAATTGTTCCGCATGATTAATCCGATTGAACATTCCCGCACAAAGGCAGCAGCACAAAAATATAAAGTAGAGCCTTATGTTGTAGCAGCAGATGTATATGGAGCGGAAAATTTAATTGGTAGGGGTGGTTGGACTTGGTATACAGGTTCTGCTAGTTGGATGTATAAAGTAGGAATCGAATCTATTTTAGGAATGCAAATAAAAGATAAACTGCTTACTTTAAATCCATGTATCCCGAAAGAATGGAAAGAGTATACTATTCGTTATCAATATTATTCCACTTTGTATATTATAAAAGTAAAAAATCCAAATGGCAAAAATACGGGAGTAACGAAATTAATCTTACCAAAAGAGATTATACAAGGAAATCAGATTAGATTAATAGACGATGGAAAAATCCATGAAATAGAAGCTATAATGGAATAAAGGAACAGAAAAGATTCTTCTATATTCAATTCAGAAAGGGTCTTTTCTGTTGTTAACTATCTACTATTTAGCATTTAAAATGGATAAATGAAAAGTTAAATAGAGTAAAAATTAGAAAACAGACAAAATCAAGAAATAGTAAGGAAAAATAGTAAGAAGGATGTCAATAAAAGCAAATATCTGGAAAAAACACATCCAAAATCTGTAAAACTTGCATTTGTAAGGGTTTTGTAGTATAATAAAAAAGACATAGAAGAGAAAATACAAAAGTAAAAAGAAAAGATAAGGCAAGGTGATAAAGATGGTAGAAGTAAGAGGAAAGCAGCAACAACGTACGGACTTTATGCAAGAAGTTAAATATGAAAAAGAGCCTGAAATCAAAAGAAGGATAACTGGAAGAAGGACAAAAAGTACTCTTTTTGCAAAAAGAGGGATGGCATTGAGTCTTGGATTACTACTTGTAGCTGGACTTGGGATAGCAGGACATCGTATAAATAAAGCCCAACAATTAAATAAAATGGTACAGGCTGTCGAAATGGGTGAAATTAGTTTACCAACGGATGAGGGAATGTTAAATCGAATTATAGAGCAATATACTAGGGACTATAATATAACACATCAAGCAGAATCGAGAGTGTTATTACAAGGAGAATTAAAACCAGAGGAAATAGAGATGACAGAATTAAATGGTAAAATTTTTGTAAAAAAAGAAGGGCAAATGATTGAGCAAAATGATTTGGAAAATCCTTTTAAAGTAGATTCTGTTGTTGCAAATTATACAGAGGTATATCAAATTTACCAAGCATATCAAAACGAAACGGATATAACAAAGAAAGTAGAACTATATAAGGAATATTTAGCCCAGACAGTAAAACTTGAAAAAAGGATAGAAGGAAAAGAAAAAACAACGGATGGTAAGCTAGACCCAGCGGCAGAACGATTTCTTAATGAAAAAGCAAGACAGCAAAATGGAGAACAAGCAGAACTAGAGTAGATAAGAAAAAGAAGAATGAAAGAAAAATCATTCTTCTTTTCTTCATTTGACACAAAAGGAAAAATATAGTATAATATCATCATTGATGACCTAGAAGGTCAAGAAGAGAACTTTAACTTATGTAAAGAAAAGATTGATTCAAAGAGACGAAATGTAATCAAAAAAAGGATAAATAAAAGAAGAAAAATGGGCGGAAACAAAAAAGATTTTAGGAGAAAGAAATCTTTTTTACGGAAGAAGAAATTATTTAAATTTTGTTTATTAACACAAGGTTCAAATCGTTAGAATCAATTAGTTTAAGTATTTTAAA